>JAFUKJ010000070.1 GCA_017467805.1 Lachnospiraceae bacterium | reverse complement strand
TCTTACCAACTTCCATAACTACGTCAGAATACATCTGAATGAATCTTCTGTAGCAGTCACGAGCCCATCTCTCGTTACCTGTCTTCTTTGCAACTACCTCTACAACCTCTTCATTTAAACCAAGGTTAAGAATTGTATCCATCATACCAGGCATAGATGCTCTATCACCTGAACGTACAGATACAAGTAATGGATTCTCTAAATCACCAAACTTCTTTCCTGTGATTTCCTCCATCTTTGCGATGTATTCATTAATCTGTGCCTGAATTTCGTCATTAATCTTTCTACCATCTTCATAGTACTGTGTACAAGCTTCTGTTGTAATAGTGAAGCCCTGTGGAACTGGTAAACCAAGCTTTGTCATCTCAGCAAGGTTAGCTCCCTTACCACCGAGAAGCTCACGCATGCTGGCATCGCCTTCGCTAAAAAGATATACCCACTTTCTCATAAATCGTAATCTCCTTATCTTGTTTTGTTCTTATTATTATTTCAGTCGCGCTATGACCCTTGCCTTATTCGACAATATAACTTATGTCATCACGCAACGCATGTATAAATGATAAACATAATGGATTTAATTGTCAATAATTTATCAAATAAATTTTTTAAAAATTTTTATTCCCAGGTGTTATTTTCTTTCTTTCATCTTCTTACATTTCACTTATCACATTTTATGCTTTATTGTTACATTTTTGTTGTAAGCTCTTACACGATTTTAAGGTTGATGATATGACCAAGGGCGTATTTTGTGGCATGTAAGACTTTACATAGTCATTCGCTTTTTAGCCTGTATTTTACTTCTACTACTCTTCTTTTTCATCTGAAACCATACATAATTTATCCTCTTTTCTACTATAATAATATATACTATTTGAAAGCACTTCCTCTGGTTTTAACTGTGTTTCATTAATATCGCATACCATATCTTCCAATTCATTGGCATTCTCCACCTCACTTGCAGGTAATAAAATCACCTCATGCACCGAGGATGGTAATATATATAAATCAGATTCCAGCTTATTGGCAAAATCCTTTAAAACATTAGGATACAATATACATGCCGCACCAAAAATTCGTGTTTTATTGCTTAACACATACATAGGCAGTCTACCTTCTTCTATTGGCAGGTCTTCATCTAATTCCAGCAGCTGTCTGATGATTTCCTGCATCGCAGTAATCTCATACGGGAGTAAATACGGAGTATTAGCAATAGCATCCTTATATAACTCCTTCTCATCAATTCTCCACAGCTTTAGATGTGCATTATGAATCAATACAGTTGCATTGCCAATTGCCTCCTCTGCCACCAGACACTGAAACACAATTGCCAAATCATATAATCTGATATGCGGAACATCTGCCAAAAGTTCACTGTTCTTTTCCGCATGTACCAGTTTATAAATTATTTTATCCTTCACAAGTTCGTATTTCATAAATCGATTCATATCCACACTCTGATTCACCTTATTGCGCTCATAGGTATCCATGACCTCATCAACTACACCGCCAAGTGTCATAATTCCGTTCTCATAAGCTTCATAAAATTCATTCAGATAAATCGTCGGTGATATATTACAGTTTTCTCCCATTACGGTAAGTCCATTCAGTATAATGCCATTATTTTTCATAATATCATTCACTCTGACCTTATAATTTTCTCCTGTTCTTTTCTCTACTTCTTCCTTCACTACTGTTATAAAATTCTGATACTCCATATAAAACCTTTCTGCCTCGTCGGGCTATCAATACTATTTTCTTGGGATAAATTATTGATATGAAAAGATATGATAAAAATCGATTAGACGCTAGACTAATCGTCGTGCCGAACGCATGCAGCGAAGCTGCAATATTCTATATGCGCTCGTGTACATAAAAAAGACAACGAAAAGCAATCTGCTTTTCATTGTCTTATAAGCTTAATAGATATTGAGTTCAGCTAACGCTTATACTCTTGAAAGATACTCGCCTGTTCTTGTATCAATCTTGATTACATCGCCCTGCTCAACGAATAAAGGAACATATACAAGTGCTCCTGTCTCAACAGTTGCAGGCTTTGTAGCACCTGTAGCTGTATCGCCCTTGAATCCAGGCTCTGTCTCTGTGATTGTTAACTCTACGAATAAAGGTGGCTCGATTGCAAATACATTACCATTATGTGAGCAAACCTTAACCATCTCGTTCTCCTTAACAAACTTAAGTGCATCACCTACACTGTCAGAGTTAAGTCCAACCTGATCGTAAGACTCTAAATCCATAAAGTAATATAAATCGCCATCCTCGTATAAATACTGCATATCTTTTCTATCAATACGCGCCTGTGGACACTTCTCTGTTGGTCTGAATGTCTTCTCAACAACACCACCACTGATGATATTCTTTAACTTGGTTCTTACGAATGCAGCTCCCTTACCAGGCTTTACATGCTGGAATTCGATAATCTGATAAATACTGTTCTCGTATTCAATCGTAATACCATTTCTGAAATCTCCTGCTGATATCATAAATTGATTCCTCCTATTAACTTTTCACGTTTATAATCCATTGTTCATTGTATAACAAAAAGTACCATATTTCAACTACTTTTTCTGCAAAATATAATCTATTGCCATCAGGTAGCCATCAAGTCCCTTACCGTATATCTGATAATCACAGGCATCCTTTGTCACAGATGTCTTTCTAAACTCCTCACGCTTGGTAATATCAGAGATATGAATCTCTACC
The DNA here is from genome assembly GCA_017467805.1 of Lachnospiraceae bacterium. Classification (GTDB taxonomy): domain Bacteria; phylum Bacillota; class Clostridia; order Lachnospirales; family Lachnospiraceae; genus COE1. The sequence goes on along the minus strand of JAFUKJ010000070.1, from coordinate 7,015 downwards.
TTTGGTACTACAATACTTGCCAGTGCGTCTCTAATTGCATAGGAATAGTGTGTATATGCTCCAGGATTGATGACAATACCTTCTGTACCATCAAAATAAGCCTCCTGTATTCTATCAATAATTGCTCCTTCATGATTAGACTGATAGGTTTCAATCTCACAGCCTTCCTGCTTTGCCTTTTCCTGTATCATATCAAGAAGATACTGATAATCCTGCGTACCATAGATTCCCTTCTCTCTTATCCCCAGAAAATTTAAATTAGGTCCATTAATTACAAGAAGTTTCATTCGTTTTTACCGCGCCTTTCTTATTATAATTCTTCTTTGCATTGCTCTTATATACGGACTTCTTATGATAGCCCTTCATTACAAGCTTCTTTATCTTAAGTGCAACCGTATACTGCTTCAAAGTATCCACTCTTACGATATAATCCGCCCCATCACGATATGCAGGTGCACGCATTGCTATCATATCTTTAATCTTTGATAACGGGTCATCACACTGTAACAATGGACGCTTTGTATCTCCCTTGATTCTCTCATATACCGTTTCAGGCTTTACACTCAGATAAATTACCTTACCAAGCTTCTTCAAAAGCTGTCTGTTGACCTCTCTTACAGGCATACCTCCGCCCGTCGAAATCACATAGCCCTCAAGCTTTCCATCTATCAGTGTCTGGATACACTGTGTCTCCATTTCGCGAAATGCCTCTTCTCCATCTGTTGCAAAAATCTCGCTGATGCTTCTGCCCTGCTGCTCCTCAATCCATTCATCTGTGTCTAAGAAGGTATAACCGCATATCCTGGCAAGATTCTTACCAACTGTAGTCTTTCCGCATCCCATATATCCAATCAAAATAATATTCTTCATCTGTATACTAACCTTTCTAGCGCGAGGTCACTGCTTCCTTCATCAATTCATATACCTTGTAAGCACTTTCATCAGAAACCTTGCAGTCATTCCAAAGCTCAAAGGCATCTACTCCCTGATACAGCAGCATCTTCAATCCATTATACGCCTGTGCTCCATGAGCCTTTACCATAGACATAAACTTTGTCTCCCAAGGTGTGTAAATCAAATCATAGCCTACCTTTACCATATCGTAAAAGCTTTCATCCTCGATTACTACATCCTCTACCTTAGGATACAGACCAATACTGGTACACTGAATCACTACATATTTCTTCTTGGCAAGTGTCTTGTAATCGCTAAGCACAAAAGCCTCCACACAGTCACGTTCTGTATTCTCATTGACCTCTCTGGCTACATTAACTGCCTTATCCAGAGTTCTGTTCAAAAGGTATACCTTTGAAGCGCCGTATGCTGCGCACATATATGCTACTGCGCGTCCTACACCGCCTGCACCAAGCACGATAATCTCCTCTCCCTCTATCGTAACATTATCGCTCTTCATGGCACGAAGAAGTCCTGTCATATCCGTATTATACCCCTTATAGCCACCCTCTACACGCACCAAAGTATTAACAGAGCCAATCTTAGCAGCCAAATCATCTATCTCTACTAACTGCGGTACAATATCGTTCTTATAAGGCACTGTTACATTACAGCCTAAAATATTCAAGGCATAGGCACCCTTTGCAGCATGCTCAAGCTGCCCTGTTTCCACATGAAAGGGTACATATGCCATATCAATTCCTAACTCGGAAGCTAGTGTATTATGAATAATCGGAGAAAGTGTATGCTCCACAGGATTACCAATCAATCCGCAAGTCCTTGTCTTTCCGTTGATGTCTCTCATAGTTCCTCCATTCCAAAGGCTTGCGCCTCTTACTTCTTATATTTTCTTTTATAGCAAAATAAAACTATCTTTTCAAGATATCTTTTTAAGACAATCTGTATTTCTTCCTTTGGATGAATTGGCTTTACCAATATTGAATAAATTCCTGCCTTATTTGCTCCCCATACATCAGTAAACAGCTGGTCTCCTACAAATAAGGTATTCTCCTTCGTAGTTCCCATAGTCTCCATTGCCTTTATATAATTCTTGGGACTTGGCTTTCCAGCCTTATAAATATAAGGTGCCTCTACCGCATCGCAGAACATCTTTACTCTTGGCTCTTTATTATTAGAAATCATCATATAAGAATAGCCAATATCCTTCAAGCGTGCAAAAAAAGCTATCGCTCTCTCATCCGCAGGCGCACCATGTGGCACCAAAGTATTATCTATATCAAAGATAACCGCTCTATAACCTTTCTTGTAATACTCTTCAAAATCAATGATGTATGTAGAATCTACATAATCACTTGGATAAAGCTGTTCAAACATATCTATTCTGCCTTCCTAATCTTAGTTACTCATCAATTCCCGCCGCCTCTAACAGAAGCTTCGTGTAATCATTTTGAGGGTTCTGATAAATATCCTCAATCTCACCCTGCTCTATTATAACACCATTTTTCATAATTAACACCCTGTTACACATCTGATATACCACACGCAGGTCATGGGAAATAAACAGAATGGAAAGTCCCATTTCCTTCTGCAGCTTTAATAACAGTCTGATAATCTGCGCCTGGATGGTTACATCCAATGCCGATACAGGCTCATCAGCAATCAAAAATCTGGTGTCGCTAAGTAATGCCTGCGCAATCGCAACCCTCTGCCTTTGTCCGCCAGAAAGCTCATTTGGATAATGCTCCTTACAGCTTCTGTCTAAGCCTACCTTATCCAGCATCTCATCCACACGCTGACGTCTCTCCTCTATAGGAATCTTTTTAATCCTCATCGGCTCCTCTAATATCCAGCCAATTCTCTTCGCAGGATTCAGCGAGCTATACGGATCCTGAAATACCATCTGTGGATTAGGGCTATTTAAAATAATCTCGCCATCATAACGCTTCTGCATACCAAGGATTGCCTTTGCAAGAGAGGTTTTACCACAGCCACTTTCTCCGACCAAACCTAGAATTTCTCCCTCCTCCATCGTAAAGGATACATCCTTTAGGGCATGCTTTAAGGTCTGTGCTGACTTCAATATACTTTTCTTCTCTGTATAATATACATTCAAGTCCTTTACTTCTAATATTGCCGCCATATCTATACCTCCAGCTTCTCAAGCCTTGGAATCGCTGCTATCAGCTGCTTGGTATACTCTTCCTTAGGCTGTTCAAAGATTTCCTGTGGTGTACCAGTCTCCACAATTCGTCCCTTCTGCATAACCACGATTCTGTCGCAAAGTCTCTTCACCAGACTCAAATCATGTGAAATAAATAAAATAGACGTATTCTTCTCCTGATTCAAGCGTTTCAAAAGCTTCACTATCTGAAGCTGAATCGTTACATCAAGTGCTGTCGTCGGCTCATCTGCTATCAAAAGCTTAGGCTCACATATCATGGCAGAAGCAATCATAACACGCTGTCTCATACCGCCTGACAGCTCATGAGGATACTGACGATATACCTTCTCAGGCTCAAGCAGTTCTACACTTCTAAGGCTCTCTATTGCTCTTTGGTAACGCTCCTCCTTTGACATTTCAGGTCTGTGAATCCTAAGACTTTCCTCCACCTGCCAGCCGATTCGCTTTACAGGATTCAGAGAAGTCATAGGCTCCTGAAATACAATACTGATATCATTGCCCTGATATTTTCTAAGCTCAGAACGCTTTGCATGCAACAGTTCCTCCCCCTGAAAGATAATCTCTCCACTTTTTTTCATATCATGTCTGCGCAGAAGTCCTGCAATCGCCATAGCTGTCATGGACTTTCCAGAGCCTGATTCCCCTACGATTCCCACGATTTCTCCTGTGTTTACCTGCAGACAGACATCCTCCACAACACTTTCAGGCAGTGCATGGTCATGAAATTCTATACTCAAATTCTTAATTTCTAATAAAAGCTCACTCATAAGGCTCCTCCGTTACCCCTTGATACCGTCTGCTATCAACGAAAATCCAAGCACCAGTAAAATAATCATAAGACCTGGGAAAAATGCAAAATTAGGTGCCGAGAATAAATAAGACTGTGCATCTGAGAGCATACTGCCAAGACTGGCGTCAGGCGGCTGTACACCAATTCCAAGATAACTCATGCCCGCCTCTGCCAACACTGCATTGTTAAAACCAATCATAATGGAAGACAAAAGCACAGTTGTAGTATTAGGCAATATATGCACAAACATAATACGCAGATGTCCTGCGCCTGCAAGCCTCGCGCTCCTTACATAATCCATTTCCTTATACTTAATAAACTCACTTCTGACGATTCTTGCAAAGCTGGGGATAAATGCAATTCCAAGTGCCAATACCACATTATACTTACCCGTCCCAAAGATACTGACAAAGACAAGTGCCAGCAAAATACTTGGGAAAGCAAATAATACATCATTCGCTCTCATTAATATCTCGTCCAGCCATCCGCCAAAATAACCTGTAAAGGCACCAATTAAAATACCGCCAATTACACCTATGGAAACAGTTAACACAGCTATCACAAAGGTATTACCAAGTCCCTGTAACACTCTTGAAAAAATATCTCTTCCGAAATTATCACAGCCCATAATATGCTCCAAGGAACAGCCTGTCAGCTTATTCTCCACTGCAATCTCTGTGGGGTCGTAGGGCGTATAGAAAAAGCCTACAAAGGTCAACGTAAGCATAATGGCTGTAATTATGATACCAAGAATTAAGTTTTTCTGAGGATTTTTATTTCTACGCTTTTTCATATGTCACCTCGTCTATTCATCCTGTGTACTGATACGTGGGTCGATTACCTGATAAATCATATCCACACAGAAATTTGTTACAATTACAACCACTGCAATCAGCATAATAATCGCCTGCACAACAGGATAATCCCTATACTGAATAGAGGTCAGCAATATTCTTCCGATTCCAGGGATGTTAAATACCTGTTCAATGACAATACTTCCTACAATCATATCTGCCAGTGTCATTCCCCAAAAGGTAATGACAGGAATCAAAGCATTTCTCAGTACATGGCGATACAATACCTTATTAGTATTATTTCCCTTGCTATATGCGGTTCTGGTATAGTCCTTTCTTGACTCTTCCACGCAGGAGCTTTTGATTAACCTGACTGACATAGCAATCTTAGGCAATGCAATCGCAATCGCAGGGAAAATTAAATATGCTAAAAACCTTCCCACACTTACCTCATATGAAATATAATTACCTGGTGTAAAAAGCTTCAATACAAGCCCAAATACATAAGTAAGTACAATACCCATGAAAAAGTGTGGTACAGCCATAATAATCTGCGTCAAAACGGTAATCAGTCTGTCCACTGCCTTGCCATTATGCTTGGCTGTGTATATACCAAGCGGCAGGGATACCACTAACATCAATCCAAACGCCATTACTGCCATTACTACTGTAATCGGCAGCTTTGAGCCTATCATGGACATCACTGATACACCATACTTATATGAGGTTCCAAAGTCCCCTCTGATAAAATTCAATAACCACTCAAAATATCTCTGCAATAACGGTCTGTTCAGACCCATCTCTTCTCTTAACTTCTCTAATGCCTCAGGAGTTGCATCCGTTCCCAGCATGGACATCGCTGCATCTCCTGGAATCAAATCAAATGCTAAAAAGACGAGAAATGAGATGATTAGCAAAGTAATTATCATTGAACCAAACTTCTTACCTAAATATCTCATATTCCCGTCTCCTTATTCATACTGCAATCTATGCAGTCTTATATCGTTATTTAATTCTTACTCTTCTACAATGTAAAGCTTAGCAAAATCCTGAATGTATAATGGGTAGAATTCGTATCCTGCGTACTTTTTATTCAATGCAACAAACTCAGCCATATCCTGAATATATACATTAGCTGCTGTCTCGGCCAAGATTGTCTCGCACTCCTTATAATACTGTGTCTGCAGCTCGTCATCAGATGTTGCCTGTGCATTTGCGTAAGCTGCGTCATATTCAGCATTATCAAAGTTAATGAAGTTATTCTTAGCTGTTGTTGAAAATCTTCCTAATAAAGCGCTGGCTGTTAATGTTGAAGCATCTACACCAACTACAGTTGCCTCATACTCACGTCCAATGTAAACATCGCTTAACCAGCTCTCCCACTCAATCAATTCAATCTCTGCAATAACGCCCACTTCTTTCAGCTGCTGTGCAATCACAGTAGCTGTATCAACATGCTGTGTATAGTTAGATGGAACTGTTAACTTAAAAGTAAATCCATCTGCATAGCCTGCCTCAGCAAGAAGTGTCTTTGCCTTCTCCACGTCCTGTGGATACAGGTCATTTAATTCTGCCATGTAGTATTTACCAAATGCAGGATACATACTGCTTCCAATCTTTGTACCCTTTCCGTCTGCAACCACTGCAAGGATTTCGTCCTTATTGATTGCATAGCAAAGTGCCTGACGAACCAGCTCATTATTAAATGGCTCTACTGCATTGTTAAGATACATAGCCTGTACAAGGTTCATAGTACCCTCTAAAATCTCAAAGTTATCTCCAAGCTCTGCTGCCTGTGTTGATGTTACACGGGCAAACATATCAATCGCTCCACCCTCAAGATTCATTACAATCGCATCTGTATCTGCGATAACCTTAAGAACAACCTTTTCAATATTAGCAGGTGTTCCCCAGTACTCGTCAAACTTCTCAAGTACAACATTCTCCTGTAAAGAACGTGATACAAACTTGTATGGACCTGTACCAACAGGATTTGTCTCAATGTCAGTTACGCCTGCAGGTACAATCGCAGCCTCTACTGTTGAAATCTTTGCGAGGAATTCATTGTCTACTTCCATCAGCTTGATTGCAACATGGCTGTCATCTACAACCTCAACGCTCTCCATATTAGAAAAAGCCGATACTAATCCAGCATCGGCACTCTTTTCGATAGAATATTTAATATCTTCTACTGTAACCGATTCTCCGTTATGGAACTTAATGCCCTCTCTCAAGGTAAAGGTATATGTCTTACCATCCTCTGATATTGTCATATCGCTTGCTACAGCAGGAATAAGATTACCATCGCCGTCAGGCTTATATAAGCCCTCATAG
>JAFUKJ010000069.1 GCA_017467805.1 Lachnospiraceae bacterium | reverse complement strand
TATAGGCTGACTCATCATATGTTATTTTTGCTTCACTTCCATGACTACTATCTAGACAAATGCTTTTTGCATTATTTGCATTTGTCGCAGTTACTACCACTGTACATGCACCAGTTACAGGAATCGATACTATGGTTCCTGCATTCATCTGTGTATCCTGATTGGCTTCTCTGTAGGCAAGCTTTCCGTTCGTTGCCTCAATCTCCAAACCATTCCAACTACCAGTTGTTTTTTGTATTGTCTGGGAATAGTATTCATGTGTTCCATCATTATAGAAATACCACTCTACATTTGTTTCTTCTTCCTCTTCTACGGTTTCATCTACTACACCAGGTGCAACACTAATCTGCCACAGATAAGTAGTGCCTCCTTGAGCAGTAATATACACCACTGTTTCTGCTGCCCCCGTATAAGTTATCGTGGCTGTACTTCCCGAACCACTTACTGAAGTAAATTGTTGTGTTCCACTTAAGCCAACATACTGTGCATATCCTGAATGCGTAGTTATCGTGATAATACTTGCCCCTGATACAGGTATACCAAGCACACCGCCTGCAGTTATCATTGCATCATTATTAGTAGGACGATATTGCACTGCACCATTGGTTGGATTAATATCTAAGCCCATCCATTTCGCAGCCGCACTTCCCTTAGAAAGTTCTAATGGATAATATGGATTTCCATCTTTATAATCTTTCATATTCCACTTTGTACGATATCCTATATCAAAGTAGAACAAATTCTCTTCTCCAGCGCTCTCATCTACATCCAAAACAAGAAGTACCTTAGATGTCATTTCATATGGAAGCGCATCTATTCCACTACCAGTTAAGGTAACATCGTAATTTCCAACACACAATTCCACATAATAACGGCCAGATGTATCTTGCTGCACAGTCGGTGTTACCACATTATTACCATCAGTAAATGTAAAGGTATAGCTGCTTGCATCTGTAAAATCTATTCCTTCATTTGTTAATATCGCCTGATCCTCTGCCAAGATATCAAAATAAACCTTATATGTACTCTTCAGCCCCATCACGAGCTCAATTGTTGTCTCACTACCTGTATAGACATAGCTGCTTCCTGTAGTAGTCGTTCCATTCGCAACAATCGCCACAACTTCATAAGCTGGTATTCCCTCTACACCAAACTTGTAGGTCTTGCCCAGCGTTAATGATGTCTTATAAGTGCCATCGCTACCTTTACTTACAGTCGTTGTTGTTCTATTCAGAGTCACATTTACCGCTGTAATATCATCTACCACATCCGCAAAGCCTGCTTCCTGTGAACTAAAAGTAAACGCAACATTTCCAAATGCTTCCACCTCAAATGAACCTGCACTGGTACTATTTCTGCTTACAACTACAGTATTTACAATCTCCAGCATATCTACAGGTGCATCCTCTGCCAGCGTTACCTTATATTCAATTCCCTCAGTAGTAGTCGGAAGATTAATTGTATATGTTCCATCCGTTGCTACAGTTGCAGTCTTCGAAATTCCATATGTTGCATTAGTATAAGTAATTGTTGTGGTGGTAGTAAGCATATTGCCCACATTCAACAATTTACCAGTCAGAGACTTATTCTCTACCTGATACAGCACCATATCCTGAATCGCTATATTTCCATTTCCTCCAAAGGTATAGTGTTTACCTGGTTCTAACAGCTTATAGTAATCCAAAGAATCAATAATTCTACTGCTGGCAGTTCCATCAAATTCCGAAATAGCAGAGCCATAAAGCCCCATACCTGGACTAACAGCCGTACCGTTTGCACTTGATGAATAGGTTATTTTTGCCATATAAGCGTTACTGCTATTAGTTAAGTTCGCACTTACATAAGCCCCCGAATGCAGCACAAGATAATGTGCGTCTGCATCCACTGCATTTTCCACAAAGCTTACAGGATGGTCTGCGTCATAGTACACCGAAATAAGGCCGCCATCATTATAAATGCCACCCACTGCACTCATTCCATACTCATTTAACAAATCGTATACCGTGTCTACATTTAAACTGTAATCACCATTGCTTACCGAATACATCTTAGGCACAGCTGAAAACTTAATTGTAATCGCATTACCGTCACAGGTATAAGTAATATCATTTCCCGATTTATTATCTGATGGAATTGTAACACCTGTCATAGATGACAAATAATATCCCTCTATGCCAGAATAATGCAATTCATAATCATTTCCTTCTACAAGAGTTATTGTCGCTGTACCTCCCGTGGTATTAAAGCTAACCGCATTTTCTCCTGAAGGTGGTGTCAACGCAAAACTAATATTATCAACGATACTATTAAAATTCGCATCTGGTCCAGTAACTGTAATCGTTACTGCTGTTTCAGTTACCATATGTTCCGCAGCAAAAAAAGTAATAGTAAGAGTTTCACCTCCGTTATATACGAAGCTAAACTCATCATTAATCTCTTCTCCATTTATCTCGATAGGGATTGCGCCTGTATATCCGATAATATTAATTACCTGATAAGTGCATCCATCTACAAAGCCATATGTGCCATCTTCACTCTCTGTCACTTCTTCATCTGTTTCCATATTAAGAAAAACAAATGAAATATCAGATGCATCAACACCTGCTAAACCTTCCAGAACAATTTTTACATTATTTTCTTCTTCCAGCGTTTCGGTTTCAGTTTCGGTTTCTGTCTCTGTTACAGTCTCTGTTTCCATTTCAGTTTCTGTCTCTGTCATTGTTTCGGTTTCAGTCACCGTTTCTGTCTCTGTTACGGTTTCTGTTTCTATTTCAGTTACCGTCTCAGTCGTTGTTTCTGTTTCAGTCGCTGTCTCTGTCTCAGTCGCTGTTTCTATTTCAGTCGTTGCTTCTGTTTCAGTCGCTATTTCTGTCATAACTTCTGATGATTCATCAGACTCTACTTCACTCGATTCTGATGTATCACTTGATTCTGATACACTACTCGATTCTGATGTATCACTTGATTCTGATGCACTACTTGATTCAAATATGCCTTCCTCGTCTTCTGAATCCTCCATATCAACATAGTCATCATCATCCAACACAGGCAGTGAAATACCGTAATTTTCTTCGTTTACAGTCTCCGTTTCAGTTTCACTTACTACGTCAGAAGCCATGATTGGCATTGTAGCAAAAGTCACTGTCAGACACAGGACAAATGCAATGGTCCGTTTTATCCATTTCTTATTTAATACTTCAAACTTCTTAAATACTTCTTTCATGTGGTTCTCCTCACTAAACTCACTTCAAGCCTTTCCTCATGAGTATACATGTGAGTATTCTTGTATTACTTTTTATAACTTATTCCTTACACTCTAACGAAGTTTGCTGCCTCTGCCTTTAATGCCTTACCAACTGCGCTATTTTCTTCCATCTTCTTATTCACAGTAGCCATATTTCCAACAAGTGCTTCTACGTTACTTGCTGCATTGACTACGCCATGCGCACTTTCTTCCATCGCAACGCTGATTCCATGAACAGCCTCTGCCATCTGTGCAATACTGGTCAGCGTCTGCTTTGCATCATTCGCGCAATCCTTCATGGTCGTATCAATATGAATTGCATCCTCACTATACTGTCTTCCACCGACTACAAAGGACTCATAATCCGCGAGAACACTTTCATTAATATACCCAATCATCTTATTTGATGTCTGAACAAGTCCATCTACTGCCTCGATTACCAACTGGTTAATATCCTGAATTTTGCTGGCCGTCTGCTCTGATGTATCTGCCAAGCGTCGAATCTGCTCTGCAACGACTGCGAATCCCTTTCCTGACTCACCAGCTCTTGCCGCCTCAATGGAAGCATTCAGTGAAAGCAAGGTTGTCTCTTCTGCGATTTCCAAGATTTCCTCTGTTAATCCACTGATAATCTGGACATCCTTACTCTTTTCCACCGCATTTTCCATCTCGCTGGTAATTTCGCCAATCATATTGCTTGTAATCTCTTTATTTTTCTTTGCATTTTCCTCAAGCACTACAGCTCTGTCCTTCATTTCCTGTGCGTACTTTGAAATGACTTCTGTCTGGTCTGCCATGCTCTTTACCTTCTCCTCTGCAGAGATTGTGTTTTCATTTACACTCTTTGTTGTTGCAGATACTTCATCCATTGTTACAGAAAGCTTATCCATAATCTTTGAAATATCATTTGTGTTCTCAGAAGAAGCACTTACACTTGCCGCAACATCTGTTACTACCTGATCTAACACGTTGGTATTGCTGATAATCTTACTCATAATTCCCTGCAGAGTCTGAATAAAGCTATTGATACCCTCTGAAGACTCTCCGATTTCATCTTTCTGCATTGTTCCCAATCTCTTGGTTAAGTCACCCTTACCTGCATTAATATCATTGATTACTTCATATAACTGATTCTTCTGTCTCTTCAATGGACGAACAACATTAAACATAATCATCATAGCCGCCGTGAAGAAAGTAAACACTTCTGCGATAATAACAAAAACAATAATTGTCTGTGCCGTCTGGAAAGTAGTAATCTGACTTGCCGCCAAATCCGCAATCATCGTATCGTTATCTGTTATCAAGGTAGCGATATCTGCCTCGATAGTTTCCTGCCAGGTAATCATGCTATCATTCAGCAAATTAAATGCACCATCTTTATCAGTCTTTGCCATATCCATCATATCGTATATATCTGTAATTGCTATCTGCAACTCAGCAAATGTCTGTGCAATTAAGTCATGATGCTCTTCTGGGAAATATTCCTTTACAGATTCCATATATTCTTCATAATATACATAGCTTTCTGCAATAACTCCTAACTGCTGCTTTACATACTCATATAACACTTCATCTTCTGGCATAGAGCAGTAAGTTAATGCATATTTCTGGGCAATCTGGAAATTCTCACTTACCTCATCCAACGTAATAATATTATTCAAACCTTGGTCGGATATCTTAGAACTTGCCTGCTGATTCATCATCAATGCAACAAATCCTGTTACCGCCGCTACCAATCCAATAATACATACCAGCAATATCGGCAGCATCAGCTTGAACAAAATACTTACTCTTCTTGTTTCTTTTGGCGTCTGATTCATAAATCGTTACCCCCTAATTTTAAAATTCCCATTTTCTTTTACACTTTTTATTTATCTGTTTTTTTATATGCAATTACGCTATTATCTATTATTTTATCAAATCGTGTTTTTGATGTCTACTTTTTTCGCTCTTTTCAGTTATTTGCACAATGTCTGATAATCTTTTCATTTCATTTGCACTCTAAATGCGCACCTGATGCACGTTTTTATTTATTTGCAACAAAAAAAGACAGATGAGAAACTCATCCGCCTTATACTTCACCGAAAACAAAAAAATCCCAAAACAAGCACATTTGCAAGTTCTGGAACTTCTCGGGTTGGGCTGTTCAAAAAGCTAAAGCTTTTAACAGTTAGCAGCTCGTAGGGGAATCGAACCCCTGTTTCCGCCGTGAGAGGGCGGCGTCTTAACCGCTTGACCAACGAGCCATATTATCACTGCTGTATCAACTCAGCTTGTTTATAATACTATATTCCTGAATAGAATGCAAGTCTTTTTTTATCTTTTTTTCAAAAAAATTTACATAACTTATTACACAAAATTGCGGTTTAGTTGAGCCATGCACCTATGTGCTTGAATTATCTGGGGGTGCTTGCTCACAGACATGCATATTCGAGTGAATACACATACGGCGAAGCCGTGCGATGAGCAAGTGCCGCAGGCAGTTGCGAATGCGGCATTGGCGGGGTGCGAATGCCGCATGGCAGCAAGAGCCATGACAATATCTATCTAGAACATAAACAAAAAGTATACAGTAACAATTAATTTTACTGTGGTACACCTAAGCGGGCTATTTTCTTTGGATTTTTGCCAAAAATGGTGTACGGTAAACACAAAATTTGCTCTGATACACCCGATTGGGCTATTTTTCTTGGATTTCTGTCAAAAATGGTATACAGCAAACGAAAAACTTGCTCTGGTACACCCATTCTAGCTATTTTCCATACATTTCAAATCAAAATGGTATACAGTAAACGAAAAGCTTGCTCTGGTATACTCATAGGGAAATTGTGCTTTAGCCAGACCTACCTACAAGGTACAGAGACACAAAAAACATCGTGAGACCTCGAATATAAGGAATTCATATCATTCCTACGGTATTTTGAGGTACTGGAGTATTTTTCTTACTCTAGGATATAGATTTTACTGCTTTTCGATATCCTACAAAAGATTATTTTAATCTGTACCTAGACGCTACATAAGAAGGGGCACAAATCATCAAAATTATAGAGTATTCGAGGTACCAGAAGAAAAAAATTGCTCCTGTACCTCAATATGAGTAAATCTGCTAAAGTATAATTCCCTTTTCATTCACATCCCCGCCATGACTCAACTAAACCGCAATTTAAACAGGCAGCGACTCAATGTCGCTGCCTGTTGATATACTATTTATTCTCTTCAATTGTCTTATGTAATTGGGTAAAAAGCTCATGATACTTAATGCTCTTGCCATTAAGCTTCGTCACAGAGGCATACAGCGTAAGTGGCATCTGCTGTCCATCTACATCGTAGGTCTCTCCGTTATGTGAAAGAATCTTTCTTGCAATATCCTCTGCGTAAGCAACGTCTTCACTCTGCGTCAGAATCGCAAATTCATCACCGCCAATTCTAAACACTACATCCTCGCTCTGTGAAGCCTCCTGCATACGCTTAATCGTTTCCAGTATGCCCAAATCTCCTGCCTTATAGCTAATCTCGTTCAATCCTATCATATTCTTGATATCACAGCACACACAATAGCACTGACGACGTGCCTGTATCAAATCGTATAACTCACTAATATCTACCTGTCTCCTCGTTGTCATATAGTCATCTCCCTGTCCAATCGGTGCATAGAGTCTCGGAAAAAGCTCCGTGTATCGCTTCTCCTTGCGAAACTCTGAGGGTTTACAGTTCCATACCTGCTTAAAAGCACGACCAAATGCTTCATTACTGCTATACCCCACCGTCAGGGCAACCTCCAAAATATTAATATCGGGATTCTCCCACAATATTCTGGCTCCAGTTACCACTCTTCTTCGAAGTAAATAGTCATGAACTGTCATGTTATTCATACTTTTAAACAGCTTTTCCAGAGTTGATTTTGAGCAATAGCATGCCTTGGCAACGTCATCCGTCTTAATATCGTTGCGCAGATTATCTTCCATATACTCTAATGCCATTTCTAATAATGCCAAACTGCTCAAATATCTTCACTCCTTTTCGGTACCGTAACTATATCATAGCACGAGCAAAGATTAGTTGCTTGACTTTTTGCGTTTTTCTTCTATAGCCGCACACATAAGAAGAAATGCTCCAACGCCATGCAAATCATTGGTAGAGGTCGGTCTCTCACAGTAATATGCAAAATCGCCAACGCCAGTTCCTATGCAGACATTTCCTATCTGTAAGTCTTCTCCATCCCAAGTCAGGCTATTAATAACGCCTTCATAACCTTTTTGCGCCTGCTGCCAATAAGTATCATCCAAAATTCCCATCTTAACTGCCTTTGCAATCGCAGCTACATACAAACAGCTACAGGAATTCTCCAGCCAGTTCTCAGGTTCCTCTCCCTTATTCACTACCTGATACCATCTGCCATCCTCGGACTGATAGAGGCAAATAGCCGTCAGTAAATTCTTTACAAGCCTCCTCATTTCCTGATATTCAGGATGTATCTGTGGAATATCTTCCAATTCCTCAAGGATTGCCACAGGTACCCAGCCAAGCGACCTTCCCCAGAACTCAGGCGAGCATCCGCTTACCTTATCCGCCCACTCAGCAGTTCTAGTCTCATCGTAGGCATGATACCACAAGCCTGTTTTTCTATCTAAAGTCTTCCTCTCCATCAAAAGTACCTGCTCTATGGAAATGTCATAATATTCTGCATGTCCCGAAAGCTTTGCATACTTACACACAAATGGTCCCCCCATATACAAACCATCCAACCACATCTGATTCGGGAAAAGCTTCATGTGCCAAAAGCCGCCCTCCTGATTTCGTGGATATCTGCAAATATCCGCCATCAAGTCATCCAAGGCTTTGCGATACTTCGCCAAAGGATACCTCTCATAAATTGGAAATATCAGATTACCAGGCTGAATATCGTCCAAATGGCATTCTCCGCGCTGATAAAAGCTACCTTCCTCATCCATCATGGCATCCACCCATGCCTTCATATAATCGAAATATTTCTCATCTCCTGTCAGTAAATAGGTCTGATATACACCCGATAAAAATACACCCTGATGATAATGAAAATGTCCTTCTGGCGGTAATTTTGAAGCCTCATACTTTCTCATCATCGTATCGATTGCAGCCTTTGCATAATCTATCGCACTCATTACTCTTGCATCATCCATCTCTCAAGCTCCTCCATATCCCTTGGTAAGTACTCTCTGATAAATTCCAGACAAAGCATAACATTCAGACACCACTGCGCCGTTGTATTAGTCGTAATCCAAGGAATCTCATAATAGCTTTCACCATCAGTACCCTTGGCGTATTCCTGCATACAATGTCCTTCTCTTCCGCCATCCTGCCATACAGATTCTATTAGTATCTTCCACGACTGCTCAGCCAGCGCCTTATCTCGTCTTCGCATCGCACTAAATGCTGATATCGCAGTTGCAAAGCGAGGCCAGTCAAAAGGTCTGTTTTTTATCCTTCCATCTGTCAGCCTTGCCTTTTCTTCCTTATCAAGATAGTAAAATGCGCCAAGCCTTTCCATCAGAAGATTCAGTGAATCATCCTCCAGCATATCACAAAGCTCAAGCCAAACCTGTGGCGCTCCCATACAAATCTGCAAATGCTGATTCGGCGTATTTTCTACCTCTCCCTGATATATCAAATGTGCATTCTTTACATCATAACCATAATCAGGACCTGACGCCAAACCAAATGGTGTTGCCATAATATCCTGTATTCCTGTCTCAATTTTCCTACGGTATGTCTCATCCAAGGTCAATTCATACCAGGTCATCCAGTTAGAGGTAAAGGTTGACCAGTCAGGACCGCTTCTTGCACCAGGCTTGTAATTCGGATTATTCTCATTGCGCGCCTGCTGCCTCTCTATCATGGTTACATCACTATCCTTAACCTCTTCAAAGATATCCAATAACCGTAAATCCCCCGTCAGGTAACAAAGGAATCTGTGATGTCCTGCCATAGCAATTCTTGGCTCCTTGCAGGAGCATCCCCAATGTCTGACATTATGCCTTGAACCTAAGCCCTTTAATGGTCCAAAGTGGTAATTGTCTACCTCCGAACAATGACGGCTCATTGCCTCTATCATCGTAAATACATCTTCCCTGCCAGTTCTAAGGAAATACAGCCAAAGCCAATAAGTCGGTACAAGCTCCGTATTCTGCCATGCCATACCACCAAAGTCATATCTCCACACATGACGTATCGCATCATAGGTATGCATCACATCACCATAATCAAATAATCCGTACCAGTCTCTTGCCTCTATTTCCTGCTTATAAAATTCAAATGCCTTATCCATCTGCTCTTCCAGCCAACGTTCTACCTCTGACTCCCCAAATGGCAGACTCCAGTACCCAAAAGCTTTCTTATCATGATAATATTGCGGCTTACCCACATACACAGGCGGCTTTTGTACCCTTTTGCCAAAATCACTTAGTTCTTTTTCACCTGCAAAGCAATCTGTAAGCTGTACTCTCGCCTAACTGGTCACACCGATTCCATACGCCGTCGCACCGACATAATCAAAGCCCTCATAACAGGTTCGCGGATAGCTTTTCTTGGAATAATGCCTGAAATCAAACCCTTGCGCCTGTGGCGAGTAAAACCATATCGTTGCTGTAGTCTTTGCTTCTCCTAAGCCTCTAACCTCCAAGCCTGAAGGATACTTCTGCCAAAAATCCCTGATTCCAAGTAAAAGTCCACCGCACTTACTATGAATCGCCATTGTTCCCTGTCCATGCGTTCCCTCTAAGCAGGTCAAATCACAACAGCCTTCTTGTGTGCGTTTTCTGATAACATAATGATAGGCACTGTCCTGACAGATACTGTAATCATTCCATAACGGAATGTCAGGAACTACCTGCTCCACCAGACTGTCTGCGTCATACTCTGCAAATTCACCTGCAAGCTGCTTCTTGAAAATCTCGGGTGCAAGCTTTGGAGAATTAGACGCCAGCATAACCGCTGCCTCATGGAAATGCTGCTTATCCGTACCAAACTGAATATGTCTGTCATAATTCTTCTCACTTAATGACATATCAAAGCGAATTCCCATTCCCTTCAAATAGTCCCTCTCTTCCTTGCCATCATATAGAAAGGTATGCTGAAACCGAAGTTCATCACTGTCCGCCCACAAATACATACGAATGACAAACGGCATCCTTGGCATATCAGGCTGCTTTGGAATATGATTTCCCTTAAAGCAGATTACTGCCTGCAAAGGACCTTGTTCTTCCAGCTCTACAGATGTAATTTTACCCTGAAACTCCTCGTTTTCTATTCGCTTGCTATACCCACTTTCTTCTCTCGTTTCCCACACAAAAACGGGATAGACTTTACTTGCTATTTCATTACCATTGCGCATTAGCTTTCTTGCAAGGAAGTCACTTTCTCCCTTTGGCAGCTCTAAAGTTAGTTTCCCTGTAGCTATTTGATAGCAATCCTCTGCTTTCTCAATATGAATTGCATTTTTTACTACATTTGCCCCAATCTTTGCCTGATGCAGATTTATTTCACCAGCTTCAAAATCTGCTCTCTGACTACCATAACTCAACGTAACCTCATCCGTCATCAGCTCCGCATCTGCCGTGTGCGCACTCCATTTGATACTTTTATCAGGCCACCACGCCATCACTCTTGACTGCACAGGTATTACATTCCCCTTGTCATCCTGTAAATTAAAATCTAAAGAAGTAACTTCTCCTTTTTCCCACACACCTCCAAAGGTGGCATAGCCCTTCCTTGCTCGTCCCTGTAAATGCTGTAACCTCATAATATCCTCCAATCTGAATAACTGCCCTTTCTCTATTTCAAAGCTATTTCATTTCACTACAATGTATCTTAATTATAACAAATATATCGAGCAATAGTTGTTTGTTTATTGCTCTTTCATCTACACTTTTTATCATATATTGCACTTTTTTTGCTCTATCAGACTTGATTTTATCATTTACTCAAATTATATTTATCTTATACAGATGTTTTCATATTTAAAGGAGCTGACTCATATGTTCAAACCTGCATTTTTACCCTATCAATCTCTATATTACAATTATTATGAATCCGAGCAGAAGAACGATATGCAGGTTCTACAGTACCACGACTGTTATGAGATATATCTGATGACCAAGGGTGAGCGTTATCTCTTTTTCCAAGGCACCTGCTATATCCTAAAGCCAGGCGATTTGTATATTTTGAAGCCTTTTGAAATGCATTATACACAGAGTCTGAATTCTGGCTTTTATGGAAGATATCTGGTTAATTTCTCGGATAATCACTTAGAGAAGCTGCTAACATCAACCGAAAGTCACCTGATTACAAACCGTTTGAAGTCCTGTATCATGCACTTAGATAATGAACAGTTTCAGAAAGCACTTTTCTATTTTCAGGGCATTGCAGAGAATAACCATAGCAATGCATTGTTGGCTGAAAAGCTTCAATGCAGCTACTTACTGGAGCTTTTAGACTTTCTGCCGCGCTGCATGTCAGAAGCAGAGCAGCTTCCAGATAATACCTCCATTCCTGATACCAAGCCTGAGATATTGCAGGCGATTCAATATATTAATCTACACTATATGGAAAACCTGAGCCTTGATTACATTGCAAACCATGTACATCTAAGCAAATATTATTTCTGTCGACAGTTTGCCAAGACCACGGGGGCAACCTTCTTAGAATACTTGAACAATGTGCGTTTATCCAAGGCACACCAGCTCTTACTAAGTTCTGACCTATCTATCTCAGAGATTGCCGATGAAACGGGCTTTCACTCGGGAGTACAGTTATCAAGAACCTTCCAGACAGTGTATAAGATGTCGCCGTCGCAGTTTAGAAAACAAACACGATAACTTTCAAAAAGGAGCCAGCAATTTGCTGACTCCTTCTGATTTATAATTCAATTTCGTATGCTTCTCCCTCATCACAGGTTACCTGCACATTTTTCATTTCCAGTCCATCTATGTTCTTGACCTTCATTCCATACCTGCCATGTGCGATTATATTTTCCATATAAATATTCCTATAATGTCTCTCTGGTAAACCGTACAAATAGATTGCATTTCCTGCGATTGTATTTACCTGTAAGTCTTTGAAATAAATGTCTTCAATAATCGGTGTACCTTCATCTATTGTAATCTTTGTATCTGCATCAAACTCTGCCTCACCATAGAAACCATCCAGATAAATTGCTCCGCGAAACCATCTGGTATCTCCAAATTCTGTACTCTGATTATCAATGGAACAATTCTCATAATGAATATTACGAATGTAATTGCCACGACCTCTGATTGCTTTGATACTCGCAATACTAAATGTATCCTTAAAGGTACAGTTCCTTACCCAAACGTCCTCAACTCCGCCCGACATCTCACTGCCCATAGCTGCCCCAAATCCGCTGACAAACTGACAATTCTCAATTACGATATTCTTTGATGGAATTCCTACTCTTCTTCCCTCTTCATTTCTCCCCGACTTCACCGCAATACCATCATCCTGGCTGGCGATTAAGCAGTTCTTTACAGTCACATTTTGACAGGAGTCTATATCAATACCATCTCCATTATGGATTTCGTACTTCACACCCTGTTCATCATACTTTGTATGTACCTCGATGTTTTCTATCGTTACATCCGTGCAGTACACAAGATGCAGACACCATGCGGGAGATTGTCTGAAGGTCACGCCCCTAATCACAAGATTCTTTGTATTTCTAATGCAGGCTGTTCTACCTCGCTTTGCATTTGGATTAGCCAACTCAATCTTATAAAGTGCCTTACCATTTCCATCTATGACACCTTTTCCCTCAATCGTAATATTTTCATAGGGCGCGCCATCCGTATTTAAAAGGCTGGTATAGCATAACTGGTCTAAACCTTCAAATGGATAGCCCTTTATCGGAAAGTCCTCTACGTTATCGCTGCCAAGTAGTCTTGCACCTTCCTCAAGATAAAGTGTCATATTGCTCTTTAGATATAAATCGCCTGAGCGAAAAGTCCCCTTAGGAATCTTAACTGTACCTCCCTTGGGGCAAGTATCTATTGCTCTTTGTATCTCTTTCGTGCATACTGTACGACCATCAGCAATTGCACCGTAATCTATGATATTAAGTATTTCCATGTTGCCACCTCCTGCTAGATAACAATATATAACCGTTCTTTTCATACTAATTATACCAAGATATCCTTATTTATCAGTAGACTATTTCTTGCACAGTACTATACAAATCTTGCTTTTTAGAGAGCCTCTCTTCTCAAACTACCGTTCAAGAATCATCCCCCGCTTACACCTCGGTCAATTCGGGTTGGGCGAGTTCTTACGGCACCCACCAAACCCTAATTTGCACATAAGAAACAGGCGTCCCCTACGGAACGCCTGCCCTTAATTTCCCCCAGAAAAATGATAATGTCTTACTCTGCAATCAAAATCATAATCTCTGTCATTTCTGCTAAATAGAAGCCGATATTACCAATTTCATTAACTGCTAATACACCTTGTCTGCTGTAAGCACCTGTTAAAGCATCCTTTGTAAATACATATGCGAACTTGCCTTCATACTCTTCACCTACATGTACATGCATACCTAATGCATATGGAAGCTTCGCTGCCTTAGCAGGTGTCAACTTTAATGTCTTAAAGCCATTTGCAAATGCAGCTATCTCTGTTACATCGCAGCCTAACTCAATCTCATTTGCTATAGTACTAACTGTTGTCATATCGAGGCTGAATCCAATATTCTTTCTCATATGTAAAAGCATATTCGAATTCACACCATAGTACTTCTGTAATAAATCCTTCTTTAATGCTGTCTGCTTCTGCATATCTACATTAATATACTCTGCATTACCAATTGTAAGCATCTGTGCAAGAGGTGCTGCCTCTTCCTCAATAATTACAATAGAAGCTGCTGGCATAAAAGAATTAGAAGAACTTGAACTTGAAGAAGGCTTGCTGCCTGAAGATGAACTTGCAGGGGCCTTAGAGCTTTCTTCTGTTGAAGACTCTTCCTCACTTGTTGATTCCTCTTCTGTTGAAGACTCTTCCTCACTTGTTG
>JAFUKJ010000068.1 GCA_017467805.1 Lachnospiraceae bacterium | reverse complement strand
CTCACGGAACTGCTTTACCTGTAAGCCACACAAATTCTCAGCAGGTGTTCCATATATCGCATAAAGGTTACCATCCTCTTCCTTGAAGCGATTAACCTCTTTATTAATATACTCCAATACTTCTAATGCAAACGCACCATCTTCTACCAATGATTTGCCATTATAAAGCATCTGCAACTCATTAAATGCAGTAATACCAAAGGAAGCCGTTGCAGCCTTTAATAAAGGCTTAATCTTATCTGTAAGCTTTAAGTTTCCACCAAGGAAACCACCCTCACAGTAAGCAAGCGGATTCGTAGACGCACGCATATTACCAAGGTACGCATAGGTACGAATATGCAGCTGACGAATCAAATTCAAATAATAATCTAATACCTCGTAGAAATCCCTACTCTCCTGTCTTGCCTTAGCAAGAATCATAGGTAAATGCAGAGAAACCGCACCGATATTAAATCTACCCACAAATACAGGCACATCCTTATCATCTGCTGGATGCATACCGCCTCTTTCATACCAAGGAGACAGGAATGCTCTACATCCCATTGGAGAGATAACCTTACCATACTGCTTATACATGCTGGCAATATATCCCTTACCTGTAAGGCTGAGCCAATCAGGATACATCGTCTTAGCAGAGCATCTTACGCCCTCCTCAAATACATCCTCAAGCTCCTTACCTGGTCCATGCAGATTCTCATCATATAAAAATACAATCTTAGGGAACAGAACTGGCTTCTTGCAGTCCTTCTTACCCTGGCCCTTGCGTCTTACCTTCAGCATCTGAATGGTAGCCATCTTCTCAAAACGACCTGTACCGATACCTGCAGTAACCGTAATAAACGGATAATCACCACGGCTGCTGGCAACAGTGTTAAACTTATACTCCCAGCCTTGGAAGCCCTGCACATACTCTCTCTCTACATCAGCAAGAGCCTCTGCCTGAGCCTTCTCCTCATCAATACCAAGTCTGATATACTTGGCATATGCTGTATCATAGGTCTTCTGCGCATATGGTGCCAGAATCTTGTCTACCTCAGGTACTGTAAAGCCACCATACTGCTGACTTGCCGCACTTAAAACAATATCTCCGATAACGTCAAATGCAACATCCAAAGACTTCGGCTCATTATACCAGATATTACCCATCTCAAAGCCACCTGATAACACATTCTGCACATCGAAAAGACAGCAGTTCATGGTATCACGTCTTGCAGACATATCGTGAACATAGATATATCCGTCACGGCATGCCTGAATCTCCTCTGTTGTCATAAAAAACTTCTGATAAAGCTCCTTATTAAACTGATTAAAAATCAGGCTTCGCTTTGTAGATACAAGAGCAGAATCCGTATTGGCATTCTCCTTATCACCTACATACATAATAGACTGACTCTTCTTATACACATCATCCATCATGCGTACAAAATCCTGCTTATAATTACGATAATCTCGATAACTCTTTGCAACGATAGGACGAACGTCCTCCAATGCGCTCTCTACAATATTATGCATCACAGGGATTGGAATCTCGGTGCTATCCATAGCATCAACCTTTGCAACAACATATTCACAAATGTGCTTCTTCTCATCCTCTGTAAATTGTGTCAATGCACGGTAAGCCGACTTCCCCACTGCCGTAATTACCTTCTGAACATTGAACTGCTCTTTGCTGCCATCCTTTTTAATTACAAATACTTTCTTGGCTGGCTGATACAGACATCCATAATCGATGCTGTCTTCTGGTTTCTTGTCATCCAGTGTGTTCCCCATGTTTACTCCTCCTTATACAAATATATAACTCATACCCGCAAGCCTGCTTGCAATAATAGCCGCTTAAAGCAGCCTGTCTATTCCGAAAATAAAGTCCATCGCCTCAAATTGAAGTGTTTGAACATAAATTTTTCATCAATTTTCAAACAATATATCGGAATCTTTATACTTTAAAGATATTGTGCTGTTTTATTCAAATAAACACAATATCTTGTATGTCTATATCTAGTATAGATGAAACCAAAATTTATGTCAATCCACCTAAAGAGGTCTATCTCATATATTTTTTCAAAAAAAGCTACAATTATGTAGGGTTTGAAGTAGTTATCCACATTTTATGTATTTTTTTAAGTTCAATCGCTTTTGCGTGTGCATAAAAAAGTGTTGCCCAGCGGCAACACTCTGCAAGAATCAGCTTGCTGATTCTTGTTTAACTTCCACCACTTTTCGAGCACTTTCCTATACCATAAAAAAGACGCTCCTACGAACGTCTTCTCTCATCAAAGTATATTATTGATTACTATTGTTATCCTTAACACTCTTCTTAGGTTTCCAAACCTTAAGACCTACAAAGGCACCTGCTGCTGCCACAACAACAATCACCCCAAATAACAATAAATATGATAACAATTCTCTAAGAAATAAAATTAAATTAACCATATGATATCCCTCTCATTCCCATTTACTATTGCACATAAATAACGCTTCTATACGTCATTACCAAAAGAACACTACACAAAATCCTATAGTTAAGTAACTACTCTTAAATTATAACATCTCTTAAATGTCAACGTCAACACTCGCATTTCCTGCTCCATACTGAAGTCTTCGTAAAGTCAGCCGCCATCTCTTCGGCTTCCTGTATAATATCCTCCGAAAATCCGATAATCTGCAGCAAACGGATTGCATTTCTTGTCTGCGCACGACCTGCGTGGAGATGATACGAAAACAATACATCTCCCTCTCTTACCTCTTCTTCAAAGTGATAATTATCATACTCTTTCTCTAAAAGATGTGTCAACTCAATATCATGGGTTGCCGCAAAACAACACACGCCACAAGCGGACAGCTTCACTAGAATCTGTGCGGATGCTGCAATTCTCTCCACTGTATTCGTACCACGAAGCACCTCGTCCACAAAGCAAAGCACTGGATTACCCTCTCGCTGTGCCGCATCCATAATACGCTTCAATGCCTTAATCTCTACCATATAGTAGCTTTCTCCACTATCAAGGCTGTCTCTAAGTGCCATGGACGACATGATTCTGAACAAACTTGCCTCATACGCCTTTGCTGCACAGGTGTGAATCGTCTGCGCCAAAATGGCATTGATTGCAACCATCTTAAGGAATGTAGACTTACCTGAAGCATTAGAGCCTGTAATCACCATACCATGCTTCTGAGAAAAGCTGTTTGCCACAGGCTCTCTCAGCATTGGATGATATCCCTCTTCTATGGCGATGGCAGTCTCCCTGCTCTCCTGCAGCTTTGGTACTGTGTAATAAGGCAATGCCGCTCTGAAAGAACCAATTGCAATCATTGCATCCAGATATCCCAGTCTCTCTGCCAGTTCCAGAATCTCTTCCTTACATTCAAGCGTTTTATTCAGCATCTTATTAAACTGAATCAGGTCGATATGAGTCAGCATCTTTACATAATCAAAAATAATTTCTCCTGGGTCGCCCGAACCGCCGCTCATATGAAATACCATAGAGCTTCCCTTTTTGAAATCTCTAAATGCCTCGCGGTCTCTTTTTAGTCCTTCTTTATAATTCTGCATTCCAGTGAGTGGCTGCTTTAATACTTCATCCGCACAATCAAGCATCTTCATGATATATGCAAAGGTACTTACATAAGGCGCAACCTTTCCCTTATGACTCAAGTAGGTTCCAATATTCACACACGCCATTGTCATAAGTGCCATCACACCAAGAACAGAATCAATAAAAATCAATACAATTGAACCAATAAACAGCAGCATCTGAATAATGTGTACAATATTACTACGCTTTCCAAGTCTCTCTAAATAATCTATATAATCATATAGCGAATATCTTCCGTTTCTTCGCAGATTCTTAAGTGACATCTGATGATTGAGACGTTCCTCCTCTTGCTCCATCAGATAGTTCACATCCGCTTCAAAGCCTTCAAACTCTGCAATGGTCTGCTTTGGTCTTCGAAGCATATCATATAAAGCCTCTGCACCAATGGCTGACTGGGTACGATTAATCAATCCAAAGATTCCATCCATATCCAGGTCATTCCATGTAATATCATCTATGATTTCTTCCGAATCCTGACGATACAAAAATCGTTTCTTAATCAATTCTAATTCTGCTTCTGACAAATCATTGTCTAAAAAAAGCTCTGTATATTCCTCCTTCAAACGCATACGATAACGACGCTTTGCCTGCTTCGCTTCAATACTTCCGCGTACCATAACAAACAGAAACACTGCTATCATCAGGCTCATAAACACTACTAATTCCATACTCCCACTCTCTCCTACAAATTATTCGGTCCAAAACCGCAAGGTAACATCTCCTCCAATGTCGCCTCCTGATACTCTGTCTCAGACTTTGCTGTTATGATGCGAAAGTCAGCCCCGCAAAACTCCATCATCACCTGTCTGCACACACCACATGGCCATGCATAATCGACAGGCACATCACCATAGCCTCCTGCAATAGCAATTGCTTCAAACTCTCTTTCGCCCTCACTTACCGCCTTAAAATAAGCGGTTCTCTCAGCACAGTTCGTTGGTGTATATGCCGCATTTTCTATATTACAGCCCTGATATACCTTTCCGCTCTTTGTCAGCAGTGCCGCGCCGACCTTATACTTGGAATAAGGCGAATAAGATGCCTTTCTTGCCTCTAATGCTAATCTGATTAACTCCTGATTATCCATAATCCGCTCCTCATAACAGAAAACTTTCATTATTCATTCTTTTCCATGTCAAGCACGGAAACGTCTAGCAATAGTATAACTGAAAGCATACGAAAAAACCACTACATTTCTGTAATGGTTTTCTAAACTTTTCCTAAAATGAATCTGATTATATGATGATACACACCATGCCGCCATTTGAATCATTGACAATCTTCTGCATGGTGTCTTGAAGCTTAACCTGACTTGAATCACCAATCATAGCAATCTTACCATTAATACCATCCTGAACAAGCTGTTCTATGGTTTTTCCAAAAATATTTGTTTCCCAGATGCCATCTGCATTTGTTTCCGTATCGGAAATGTATTTTATCAAATCCAAAGCCTGTTGTTCGGTTCCAACGATAGGCGCAATTTCAGTTTCAATATTTGCCTTAATTAAGTGAATTGAAGGACTCTGTGCCTTGATTTTAACACCATACTTATTACCATGACGGATAACAGTTGGTGTCTCTAGGCTAATCTCGCTTTTCTCAGGAGTTACAACTCCATAGCCCTTCTGACGTACACTTTCCAATGCCTGCTGCACCTTGCCATATTCACGCTTCATATCCGTCATGGCAGCAAGAAGCTGAATCAACTGATATTCACCCGCAATTGGCTCTCCTGTCAGCTTACTCAACATATTATAGTAATACTTGGAATCCGTTTCTAACTGATAAGCCGCGATTCCATCCGCAATACTAATATGGTCAAACTTGCACCGCTTCACATACTCGCTGGTAAACGCAAGCTCCTGCTCTAAAATGTCACGAATAGTTCGAACCTTACTCATGACCTCCTTTAGTTTCTCAATCATATCCTGCTTCATCGGATGGTCAATTGCCAGCATATCCATCCATTTTGGTGTCATAAATTCCACTACTGAAACAGGAAACTCATACATAATCTGCTCAAGAATCTCTGTGAAATCATCTCTTTTCAGTTGTTCCACATTCATCGCCATAGCCTTTACATGATACCGCTGCTCCAGTTCCTCTACCTTGTGTCTTGCTTCCTCACTATAAGGTCTTGTGGAATTCACAAGGACAATAAACGGCTTCCCAATGCTTTGCAGCTCTCTTATCGTCTGCTCCTCCGCTGGTGCGTAGGCACTCTCCATGATACCACCAAGACTTCCATCCGTTGTCACCACAATACCTATAGTGGAATGCTCCTGAATTACCTTTCTGGTACCTACCTCTGCCGCCTGAGTGAATGGAATCGGTTCGTCAAACCAAGGAGTTCTTACCATACGCTCCATATCCTCTTCCATATGCCCTGCAGCACCCTCTACCATATAACCCACACAGTCAATCATACGAAGCTTCACCTGCACACCATCGCAAATTTCAATCTGTGTAGCATCCTTTGGTATAAACTTAGGCTCCGTTGTTGTAATCGTCTTCCCGCCGCTGCTCTGCGGTAACTCATCCCTTGTTCTGATACGCTCATGCTCATTGGTAATCTGAGGTAATACCATAACCTCCATAAACTTCTTGATAAAAGTGGATTTGCCAGTTCTAACTGGGCCTACGACCCCAATATAGATTTCCCCACCTGTCCTTAACTTCATATCATTGTATAAATGATATTCCTGATTT
>JAFUKJ010000067.1 GCA_017467805.1 Lachnospiraceae bacterium | reverse complement strand
TTTAAACGCTCAACAATCTTCAAATCGTTTGATTCTTAGTCCAGTTATAACTGGCTACCGATTTCTCGGCTTTGTATCCTGTGACTATTTCTAATCACATTTACTGTTTTTAGGTTTTGTTCTCTGAACAATTCTTTTTTAAGAATTTTCAGGGTTGCATTACTGTTTATTTGTCAAGGTACATTTATCATTATCTTTTCCATCTTCTTACCAAAGATGTAACGGAGAAGATGGGATTTGAACCCATGCGCCGCTGTTAACGACCTACTCCCTTTCCAGGGGAGCCCCTTCGGCCAGCTTGGGTACTTCTCCAAGCCATTACATGGTTTTCACTTTTACATTAAAAAAGTGAGCGGAGAGGGTGGGATTCGAACCCACGCGCCCTTTCGGACAAACGGTTTTCAAGACCGCCTCGTTATGACCACTTCGATACCTCTCCAAGTTATTTAGTTTTCATCGCAACCGCTTCAATCAGCAGCGCAAGATTTATTATACATATTAGCTTGCGTTCTGTCAACAACTTTTTTTATTTTTTTAAAAGTTTTTTGAAGCTTGCTTTTCGTCGGCTTTCGTCGAACGACTTACTAGGCTATTATATTTCGGTAAACCGACTATGTCAACACTTATTTTTAATTTTTTTAAAAAAACTGCAAACACATAATCAGAGAGGCCTTTGCCAGACCTCTCTTGTATAATCAATTCATTTATTTCAAAAAACTTTCCGCAATTTTCAAGTCTTCAGGCGTTGTTATCTTGATATTTTGATAAGAGCCTTCTACCAGTTTTACCTTTCTCTTTTCAAAATATTCAACTACCATCGCATCATCAGTTACAAATATTCCCTTCTGTGCCAGTTCTTCTTCCTGACTGATGAGCTTATTATACGCAGATGCTATTAATGAATAAGAAAATACCTGTGGTGTCTGTATCTGCCATACTCTGGCTCTAGGCGGTGTCATCTCTACAAAGCCTGACTCATCAGAAATCTTGACCGTATCTTTTACAGGCATTCCAACAACGCATGCCTCTGCATCCTTTACCTGCTCCAATGCGCGTTCTAATATCTCCACTGTAATAAATGGTCGTGCGCCATCATGTACAAACACATAATCTGCGTCTGCTCTAATTGCCTTTATCCCATTCGCTACAGAATGATAGCGTTCTTTTCCACCTTCAACAATCGCTTTTATTTTAGTAAATGCATATTTCTCAACAATCTCTGTACGACAATACTCTTCTTCACCTTTGCCCACTACCAAAATAATATCATCTATAAAGGAATCTTCAAATGCCTTCAATGAATAATACAGTACAGGTTTGTCCGCTAAAAGAAGATACTGCTTCTGTATCTTACTCTGCATTCTTTTCCCCTGACCTGCCGCCAATACTATCGCGGTTGTATGTGATGCCATATTCTGTCACACCTTTCCTATCAGATTAAAAACAACTTATCTTTCACCCAACTTCAAATTAGGCACGGCATTCAAGTCGTATCCATCTCTCTTGCCCTTGATATAATCATAATAGCCTGCGACACCTATCATTGCTGCATTATCAGTACAATAAATTGGTGATGGATGATAAAACTCTATTCTTCGTTTTGCGCATTCCTTTTCAAAGGCTTCACGCAAGCTTGAATTGGATGCCACACCACCTGCAATTGCAAACTTATGGAATCCGTATTCCTTCACGGCTTCTAATGCATGTTCTACAAGCACATCAATAACAGCCTTCTGAAAGGAAGCTGCTACATCTGCACGATTTACTTCTATATTCTTCATTTCACAGGAATTCAGATAATTCAATACTGCTGACTTTAATCCACTAAAGCTAAAATCATAGGTAGACTCTCCTACCTTTGCACGAGGAAAATGAATTGCCTCAGGATTACCTTCCTTAGACAACTTATCTATCTTAGGTCCGCCTGGATAGCCAAGTCCAATGGCTCTAGCCACCTTATCAAAAGCTTCACCTGCCGCATCATCTCTTGTTCTGCCAAGTATCTGATACTCACCGTAATCATTTACTACTACCAGATGAGTATGACCGCCTGATACTACAAGGCATGCAAATGGTGGCTCCAGCTCTTTGTTCTCAATATAATTTGCACTGATATGACCTTCTATATGATGTACACCAATCAAAGGCTTTCCTGTTGCAAAGCTGATTGCCTTTGCTGCAGAAACACCTACCAATAACGCACCTACAAGTCCAGGACCATAAGTAACCGCAATTGCAGTTATATCGTCCATTGTCACATGCGCTTCCTCTAACGCCTCTTCAATTACCTGATTAATCTTCTCGATATGCTTTCTTGATGCGATTTCAGGCACAACACCTCCATATAATGTATGCAGTGCAATCTGTGAAAAAATAACATTAGCCAAAACTTCTCTGCCATTTTTAACAACTGCTGCCGCAGTCTCATCGCATGAGCTTTCAATTGCCAATATCAGTACATCCTTATTTTCCATGATATATTCCTTTCCAACAATACGCCTATACCAGCGGCATAGGCGTATCTTAATCATTATTCAGATTCAGGTACTTTAAATCCTACAATCTTCCAATGTCCTGTCTCGGACTCTTTTCTTAAAACAAATAAGTGCTGTGAGGTTGAATATTTTGTCCCGGACTTTATCGTATAATCACAATATAACTGCGCCATCTCATCGCCATCCACCTCATAGAACTCTACATCCGTACTGGCTGATGGTGTAAATGTAGTAATAGAATATCCCTCATCCTTAAAGGTAATGATATCCGCTTTCAAATCTACAATATATTCATCTCTTGGATTGATTGCCAAAAGCTCCTCATCAAATAACGCCAGCAGCTTATCTGCCATTTGCTCTAGCTGCTCGTCTGTATATTCTTCATTATGAAGACACTTGCTTACTTCACTGTAATACTTTACTACTTCCTTTGGTGTAGGCGGATAGCTTGTCTCAAGGTTCTTGAGCAATACATTCTGCACCGCTGTCACCACATACTCATCGTCAGACTGCTCCATCTTATTAGACATATGAAAATAATATGCCAATAACAATACTGCCAACAATACAATTACTACAATTCCTACCTTTTTCTTCCCCATAATACTCCACCGTTCCTTTCCCTTTTGTTACACTTCTCTTTTGTTATACTTCTTCATCCTCAAACAACAGCTCTTCACTTCTTCCATCCTTCGCAATATAGGTTTCAGGGAAAATTGCCCTTACTTCCTTGGTATATTCCTCAGGTCTTGTCAGTGATGGTGAATAATGTGTCAGCCACATCTTCGTTACATTGGCTTCCTTTGCCATCTTGGCGGCCTCATAGAAGGTCATGTGCTTATATTCCTTTGCCTTATCCTTCTTATCAGGCTCACCATACATTCCTTCACATATAAAAAGGTCTGCATTCATCGCATTGCGAACAATACCTTCCGTTGGTCTGGAGTCTGTGCAATAGGTTACCTTGAGTCCCTTTCTTGCCTCTCCCATTACCATGTCAGGTGTAAATGTTCCCTCAGGTAATTCTATGGTTTCTCCCTTTTGCAGGCGGTTCCAATAACGACGGTCAAGTCCGAGCGCCATTGCTTTATCCAACTGAAACTTGCCCTTTCGCTCTATTACAATACTATAGCCATAGCAAGTAACGTTATGATTAACCTTGAAGGCTTCGATGCGGAATCCATCAAATTCAAAGCTCTGCTCAGGCTGTGTAATCTCCATAAACTGTATCTCAAAAGGCAACTCAGGTGCTATCACTCTAAGTGCATTCACTACCTTAGTCAATCCCTTTGGTCCTATCATAAGTAGCGGCGTGGTCTTCTCTGCATTACCCATTGTCAACAGCATACCAGGCAAGCCTGCAATATGGTCTGCATGATAATGAGTAAAACACATAATATCAATAGGCTTAGGACTCCAGCCCTTTTCCTTCATTGCTACCTGTGTTCCCTCACCGCAATCTATCAATATACTTGTTCCGTTATAGCGTGCCATCATTGATGTCAGCCATCTGTACGGAAGCGGCATCATACCGCCTGTTCCTAATAAACATATATCCAGCATCTAAATACCATGTCCCTTTCTAAATCTGCCTATAAGGCTAATTGGGGCTATTTAACTTCTCTTCCACATAATAAGCGCATCATCCGTGGGCTTCTGGTAAAAATTCTTACGCACACCCTCTGTAACAAAGCCATTTCTCTCATATAGTCTTATGGCAGACTGATTCTGACTTCTTACCTCTAAGGTATAATCCACAATACTGCGCTCTTCTCCAAGGCTAAACATTGCCTTTAACAGCATATCTGCAATCCGCTGTCCGCGGTACTGCTCATACACTGCCACATTGGAAATATCTCCTTCACCCACAATATCAGACATCATACAGCCGCCTGCCAATTCTCCTCTATAGACTGCCACTAAATAAATCCTGTCTGAACGTGTTACGATATCTTCGAAATCTGCACGTTTCCAAGGCATGGAAAAACAGCTTTGCTCCAAGTCGGTTACTGCATCCACATCCTCTGCCTGCATTTCTCTTATTACCAAGTCATCTAAATTAATTTTATTAATCATTGTGCATTATCCTGCTTCTCGTTGCGCTCGCGCTCTGCCTGTGAAAGTCTAAGATAATCAGGTGCATGTTCCGCCGCTGACTCGCACACTCCCTTGGCATAAAGCTGCATACCGTAAGTACCTACACATGCTGCCCTCTGACGATTACAGCTTGCAGGTGCAAAGGTATAAGGAACGCGAAGCACTTCCTTAATCTTATCCGCAAAAACAGATACACCATCTCCTAAGAAGATTACTTCTCTTTCAAAGGTATTGATTGTATTCAGTATCTCCTGTATATCAACTGCACACTGTTCTACCAACGGAAGCAATGTGTATTCATTCTCTTCTGTTCTGTCAAACTCATATAAGCCTGTATAGACCTGATTCCTTCTGGCGTCCATCAATGGACATACCAGCTTATCTGTTCCATATAAATTAAATGCCAATGCCTCTACTGTAGGCACGGGTATAATCGGCTTATCTAATGCCAGACCTAATCCCTTTGCTGTTGCAGAGCCAATACGAAGTCCTGTAAATGAGCCTGGTCCTGCCGCAATGGCAATCGCATCAATAGTAGACAAATCAAGCTCTGTCATCTGCCTAATCTCATCCATCATAGGCATAAGAGTCTGTGAATGCGTCTTCTTATGATTCATCGTATACTCTGCTATTAAATTATCATCCTCTATGACAGCAACCGAAGCCACAAGCCCCGAACTGTCTAATGCAAGAATCTTCATTCTTCTATCGTTATCCTCCGAAAATCAAAGCCCTTTTCAAGGTCTTTTTCTATTATTATCTTCTTAGCGTTAGTCGGAATAATCTCCTCAATCAGGGAAGCCCACTCTATGATACATAAGCCTTCACCATAGAAATAGTCCTGATAACCAATCTCTTCCATCTCTTCTACATCGCCGATTCTGTACACATCAAAATGATAAAAAGGAATCCTTCCCTCTTCATACTCCTGTACAATCGTAAATGTCGGACTGTTAACAGGCTCTACAATACCAAGCCCCGCTGCCACGCCCTGCGTAAATACTGTCTTTCCCACGCCTAAATCGCCATTCAATGTATAAACATCTCCTGCCTTTGCGCGCTCCCCCAGTTCCTTTCCTAACTGAAAGGTCTCCTCGGGTGTCCATGTTTCTATTACCATATCTGTTCCTTTCCAAACCAACAAGAACAATTATTATGCTCGAATCTTTACCTTCGCTGGCGGCATATGTGTTGAAATCATCTCGATTAATGCGCCCTTCTTCTCTCCTAAATCCTTCTTAGGAAAAATAGAAGCTGTCACACGAGAGGTATACAGAATAATACTATTATTAGTAGAAACTGCCTTATAACAACTATCCCAGCTCTGCTCCTCTGTACTGCCATCCTGTGAGACGCAGATTCCTTCATCCGTCATCTTATAATGAAGCGGCTTCTTAAATGCAGGTGTCATCTGTGCCTGCTGATGCGCCTTCAAAAGTAAGGTTACAGGAAGATAAGCAATAATCACGACTCCTGCTATTAAATATATCGGATAGTGCTTAGAGATAAATAGCATAATCATAAAAACGCCTGATACTGTTCCTACAATTCCTGACATCTTGGAGAAAGTATGATACATCAGATAATCATACAAAACACCAGGTGTAATCTTAACGTCAAATTCTAATTCCATATATATACTCCGCCCCTTTTCAATCTCGAAAAAGCACCTGTTGAACACAGGTGCTTCGATATTAACTTAATTCTATTATAACGAAAACTTCCTAAAGTGCAAGTCCCCTACTTACCCAGTCTCATAGTAAGTGCAATACGCTTCTTGGCAACATCTACTTCCATTACCTTTACATCAACAATATCACCTACGCTGACTGCCTCAAGCGGATGCTTAATGAACTTGTCCGTAATCTGTGAAATGTGAACAAGACCGTCCTGATGTACACCGATATCAACGAATACACCAAAGTCGATAACATTTCTAACAGTTCCCTTTAAAATCATGCCAGGCTTCAAGTCCTTCATGTCTAATACGTCACTGCGCAAAATTGGCGCAGGCATATCCTCACGTGGGTCTCTTGCAGGCTTCTCTAACTCCTTAAGAATATCTGTCAAGGTAATCTCGCCAATGCCAAGCTCTTCTGCCAGCTTCTTCTTATCCTTAATCTTCTTCTCAAGACTTCCAACTGTGATTTCTTCAGCACCTGCTGCCTTAGCTGTATTCTCAACCTCCATTGTTACACCACCCATAGCAGCCGCCAATGCCTTACCCATAGCAGTATTGGTATTCTTAATGACTACCTGTTTCTGTGGCTTCTTATTCTCCTTCTTTGCAGGCTTAGCCTTGCCCTTATTGGCTGCTGCCTTCTTCTGAAGTTCCTTAACATCTTCCATTGTAAGATTCAGCTTCTCTAAAAGCTTCTCTGTTGCCTCATAGGACTCTGGATGTACGCTGGTTGCATCTAATGGATTCTCTCCATCAAGAATTCGCATAAAGCCTGCACACTGCTCGTATGCCTTAGGTCCAAGCTTTGCAACCTTTAAAAGCTGCTTACGGTTAGTAAACTTACCATTTGCCTCTCTATACTCTACGATATTCTTAGCGATTGGCTTGGAAATACCTGAAATATACTCTAAAAGTGATGCAGATGCTGTATTTAAATCTACACCTACCTTATTTACAGAATCTTCTACGACGCCATTTAACGCTTCGCTGAGCTTCTTCTGATTCATATCATGCTGATACTGACCTACACCGATGGACTTAGGGTCAATCTTAACAAGCTCTGCCAATGGGTCCTGTAATCTTCTTGCAATAGACGCAGCACTTCTCTGTCCTACATCAAAGTTCGGGAACTCCTCTGTTGCAAGCTTACTTGCTGAATATACAGAAGCTCCTGCCTCATTTACAATAATATACTGTACAGGTGTATCAAGCTCCTTAATCAGCTCTACAATAACCTGCTCTGACTCTCTAGAAGCAGTTCCGTTACCAACTGAAATCAAACTGATACCATACTTCTTAATGAGCTTCTTAAGCTCTGCTTTAGCTTCCTCTACTTTATTCTGCGGTGCAGTTGGGTAGATTACCTTCGTATCTAACACCTTACCTGTAGCATCTACTACTGCAAGCTTACAGCCTGTTCTAAACGCAGGGTCCCAGCCAAGTACAACCTTACCTGCGATTGGTGGCTGCATCAGAAGCTGCTCTAAATTCTTACCAAATACAGAAATAGCACCGTCCTCTGCCTTTTCTGTTAATTCATTTCTAATATCACGCTCGATAGCAGGTGCAATCAATCTCTGATAGCTATCCTGTACTGTCTCCTGTAATGCAGGCGTTGTATTCTCATTCTCAGAAGTAATCACCATCTTCTCAAGATAACGAATAATTCTCTCTTCTGGTGCCTCAATCTTCACTGTTAAGAACTTCTCATTCTCACCTCGATTCAAGGCAAGCACTCTATGACCAGCAACCTTGCTTACTGCCTCCTCGAAAGCATAGTACATCTCATATACACTCTGTGCCTTCTCATCCTTAGCCTGAGAGGTAATCTTACCTTCTGTAAAGGTTGCCTCTCTGATGTATGCTCTATAATCAGCATTATCAGAAATCATCTCAGCGATAATATCCATAGCTCCCTGAATAGCTTCCTTTACATTCTTAACGCCCTTCTCTTCATCTACATAGGCTGCTGCCTCCTCGATTAATGGCTTTGCAGTCTCCTGTGCAAGAATGATATTAGCTAATCCATCTAAGCCCTTTTCCTTCGCTACACTTGCTCTGGTCTTTCTCTTTGGTCTGTAAGGACGATATAAATCCTCAACTACTACCATAGTCTCTGCTGCCAGAATCTTAGCCTTTAACTCTTCTGTCAGCATGCCCTGCTCTTCTATGCTTCCTAATACCTGCTCCTTCTTCTCTTCAAGATTACGCAGATATGTTAATCTCTCGTTCAGATTTCTTAATACCTCATCATTAAGGGAGCCTGTGACTTCCTTACGGTATCGTGAAATAAACGGAATGGTATTGCCTTCGTCGATTAACTTAACGGCTGCTTCTACCTGCCATTTTTCCACATTCAATTCTTCTTTTAGCTTCAGTATGATATCCATGTATTCATGTCCTTCCTTATCTGTTTTTAACTTTCACTAATGGCTATATTATAGCGAATCATGCCTTTTCATTCAAGCAAAAGAGACTCTTTTTTATATGCAGTTTATTGTTTTCCAAATATAAAAATGATAAAATAGGTATGTTGACATAAGGGAGGCAATAAAAGACATGGATTATAATCAAAACGTATCACCAAATCAATATCAGACAAACAGTCCATACCACCAGCAGGAAGCTCCGCGAAGTGCATTTTCTTCCGTTGCTTTGGTATTTGCGATAGGTTCTTTATTAACCATTATGACTGTATATCTGTCACTTATATTCGGAAGTCTGGCTATTATATTTGCCGTACTCTCCAAGGGCGCACGACTTAAGTTCAATATGACCGAATTACTTACCATAGCACTTTCCGTATTTTCTATTGTAATTGTTATCATCGCTATGGCAGCTGCTATATATATCCTAATCATGAATCCTCAATATGTGATTGATTCCATTGAAATGA
The DNA here is from genome assembly GCA_017467805.1 of Lachnospiraceae bacterium. GTDB lineage: Bacteria > Bacillota > Clostridia > Lachnospirales > Lachnospiraceae > COE1. The sequence goes on along the minus strand of JAFUKJ010000067.1, from coordinate 22,523 downwards.
TGGCACCTATGTTGGAGCAAATCTACGGTGTCACTGCGGACGAAATCATACAGCAGTTTGAAAGCATGACACAGCTTTTTAACTAGCAGAAAGTGAGGATACTATGTATAAATCAAGAAAAGAATTAAAAGCACTTGCAAGAACACAAATGCAGGGCAAATACAAAACTCTGATAGGTGCTTTTGTATTACAGGAAATTATTACATTACTATTAGAATCGGTGATGCTTAGCTTATTTCCGTCAAATAGTTTAGTTGACAACACCTTGTACTTTATTGCAATATTCGCTGTTAACGCATTCCTTGGCACGGTAGTCGCAGGTATGACATTTATTTCTATGTCTGTAGCCTGTGGAATGCCATGCAGAGCTGGTGATATTTATCGCAGTTTTCAGGATAATCCTGGTAAGGCAGTATGGCTCCAGCTTCCTATTGTTATTATTCACACAATATGCACATTACCAGCCAGTATTATGAGCATTATTACACCAGATGAAGCTTACTTTAGTCAATTGGGTGTGATTCTGATTTTAAATGCTTTGGGAATCCTTGCAGCTACAGTGCTTTCTCTTCCATTTGCACTTGTATTCTATATGTATTGGGATTTTCCTGAATACGATGCAAAGTACATTCTAAAGCGAAGTTTTGAGCTTATGAAGGGCAATTACTTACGCTATCTTGGATTACAAATCAGCTTTCTTCCATTATGGATTCTGGTTGTATTATCCTTTGGCATCGGAGCGCTTTGGGTTACTCCATATGTAAATGTAACGAATGCAAACTTCTATCTTGACCTTATGGCAAAGAAAAATAAAGAATAAAAAACGGGCGGTTCGTATCACATACGAATCGCCCTTGCTTTTTATTCATCTCCGCCTACAGGCTTGGCACCTGTACTCTTCCATTTTAAATATGCGTTCATAAAGCCATCTATCGCTCCATCCATTACCGCATCTACATTACCTGACTCATGTCCTGTTCTGGTATCCTTTACAAGCTTATATGGCTGCATAACATAAGAACGAATCTGGTTCCCCCAGCCAATCTCTGTTAACTCGCCACGAATATCTGAAAGCTTCTCGGCGTTAGCTTCCTTCTTGAGCATGTAGAGCTTTGCCTTTAACATCTGCATCGCCTTATCCTTATTCTGGAACTGTGAACGCTCATTCTGACACTGTACAACAATACCTGTAGGAATATGTGTGATACGAATCGCAGAAGAGGTCTTATTAATATGCTGTCCACCAGCACCACTACTTCGATAGGTATCTATACGGAGATCATCCATGTTAATCTCTACATCCAAATCCTCTTCAATATCTGGCATAACATCCAGGGATACAAAGGATGTCTGACGTTTACCCTGCGCATTAAATGGCGAAATACGAACCAATCTGTGAACGCCCTTCTCAGACTTCAGGTATCCGTATGCATTCTCACCATTTACCTGGAATGTTACAGACTTAATACCTGCTTCTTCACCATCAAGATAATCTAATACTTCAAGTGAAAAGCCTCTCTTCTCTGCCCAACGTGTATACATTCTATAAAGCATGCTTGCCCAATCGCAGCTCTCTGTTCCACCTGCACCGGCATTCAGCTTCAAAATAGCATTACTCTTATCATATTCATCAGATAATAAGGTACTGATTCTAAGAGTCTCAAAGCTGTCAATAAAGCTGTCAAGCTCGCCTCTAATCTCTTCCACCATTTCAGCATCCTCAGCCTCGTATGCCATCTCAATTAATGTCTCGATATCCTCATACTGTGTCTTCAAAGAATTGCCCTGCTCCACCGTATCCTTCAAGGACTTTAATTCCTTCATTAACTTATTAGAGCGTTCAGGGTCGTCCCAAAAGCCAGGTGCTTCCATCTCTCGCTCTAACTCTTCAATTCTCTTCTCTTTATTCCCAAGGTCAAGAGAATCTCTAACCTCCACCAACGGAGCCTCATAGGTTTGTAACTCTTGCTTCATCTGGTCAAGTTCTACCATCACATTTATCTCCATTCCACAAATATGTCCGTGCCTTAAATGACACGGACTATATTACACCATATACTTTCAACAATCGCAAATATTGGGGCGTATGCCACAATTTTGCAGGATTCAAAATCTTCCGTTTATGGATTTTGAATCCTTATGACTTACGGCCACAGCACTTCTTATACTTCTCGCCACTTCCACATGGACATGGGTCATTAGGCTGAATCTTAATGCCCTTCTTAACAGGTGCCTTCTGAGCTGAGTCGTCCTTATTGGTTCCTGTCACCTTAGCAACCTCTTCTCTCTCTACTCTCTGCTCAACCTTAACATGAAGAAGCAATCTTACAATCTCTGCCTTGATGTTCTCAGTCATGGACTCAAACATATCGTAACCGCTCATCTTATACTCAACTAACGGATTCTTCTGCGCATATGCCTGAAGGCCGATACCCTGTCTTAACTGTTCCATATCATCAATGTGGTCCATCCACTTTCTATCAATTACCTTGAGCAATAATACTCGCTCAATCTCACGAATAGACTCTGCCTCTGCGAACTCTGCCTCTTTGCTCTCGTAAAGCTTTACAGCCTCTTCCTTCAGCTGATGCTTCAAACCGTTCTTAGTACGCTTTGTAACTCTGTCTAAAGTAACAGGCTGAATTGGAACGCAAGGAAGAATCAGAGAATTCAGCTCATTGAAATCCCACTCATCAGCATCCATATCATCATTGATAGCTGTATCTACGCCATTCTCAACGATATCTGTGAGCATCTTGTAGATAACATCACGCATATTCTCGCCATTCAATACACGACGACGCTCTTCGTAAATAATCTCTCTCTGCTCATTCATAACCTGGTCATACTCTAACAGGTTCTTTCTGATACCGAAGTTGTTCATCTCTATCTTCTTCTGGGCATTCTCAATGGCATTCGATAACATCTTATGCTCAAGCTCCTGTCCCTCAGGAATACCCAACGTATTGAACATATTAATAAGACGCTCTGAACCAAATAAACGCATCAAATCATCTTCCAATGAAATATAGAACTTAGATACACCAGGGTCTCCCTGACGACCTGAACGTCCTCTCAACTGGTTATCAATACGTCTTGACTCATGTCTCTCTGTACCGATAATCATAAGACCGCCTGCTGCCTTAGCTGTCGCATCAAGCTTAATATCAGTACCACGACCAGCCATGTTAGTAGCAATAGTAACTGCACCTGTCTGACCTGCATCTGCAACAATCTCAGCTTCCATCTCATGGAACTTTGCATTTAACACCTTATGCTCAATGCCTTCTCTCTTAAGCATCTTACTTAACTCTTCTGATGCCTCGATGGTAATCGTACCTACCAAAACAGGCTGTCCCTTAGCATGAGCTTCCTTAACTGCCTCTACAATGGCATTAAGCTTCTCTCGTCTTGTCTTATATACGCTGTCCTGCATATCAATTCTGGCAATAGGAAGATTAGTCGGAACCTCAACTACGTCCATGCCGTAGATGTCTCTAAACTCATTCTCCTCTGTCAATGCAGTACCTGTCATACCTGCCTTCTTCGCATATTTATTAAAGAAGTTCTGGAAAGTAATACTTGCAAGAGTCTTACTCTCTCTCTTAACCTTAACCTTCTCCTTAGCCTCGATAGCCTGATGAAGACCATCTGAATAACGACGTCCTGGCATGATACGTCCTGTAAACTCATCAACGATCATAACCTGGTCATCCTTCACTACATAATCCTGATCTCTGAACATAAGATTATGTGCACGAAGTGCAAGGATAATATTATGCTGAATCTCTAAGTTCTGTGGGTCTGCAAGGTTCTCAATCTGGAAGAACTTCTCTACCTTGGCAACACCCTCTGTAGTCAGGTTGATAATCTTGTCCTTCTCATTTACAACGAAGTCTCCTGACTCCTCCTGCTCAATACCCATGATAATATCAAGCTTAGACATATCCTCTACATCAGCACCACGCTTTAACTGTCTAGCTAAAATATCGCAAACCTCATAAAGCTTAGTAGACTTACCGCTCTGTCCTGAAATAATAAGCGGTGTTCTCGCCTCATCAATTAATACTGAGTCAACCTCATCGATTAACGCATAATTCAAATCTCTTAAAACAAGCTGCTCCTTATAAATTACCATGTTATCTCTTAGGTAATCGAAGCCAAGCTCGTTGTTTGTAACGTAAGTAATATCACAAGCATATGCCTCTCTACGCTCTTCCGGCTTCATATGATTCAATACCATACCAACCTTAAGACCAAGAAACTCATGTACCTGTCCCATCCATGTCGCATCACGCTTTGCAAGGTAATCATTAACAGTTACGACATGAACGCCCTTACCTGTCAATGCATTCAAATAAGAAGGAAGCAACGCTGTCTGTGTCTTACCTTCACCTGTCTTCATCTCGGCAATACGTCCCTGATGCAGGATAATACCACCAATTAACTGTACTCTATAATGCTCCTGATTCAGAACTCGCTTTGTAGCTTCTCGAACAACCGCATATGCCTCTGGCATAATAGAATCCAAAGATTCTCCATCCGCATAACGCTTCTTAAAGATTGCAGTCTTACCACGCAACTCTTCATCGGAAAGCTTGCCCATCTCCTCTCTGTAGCCTTCAATCTTGCGTACGATAGGCTCAATTCTTCTTAATTCTCTCTCGCTATGTGTACCAAACACTTTCTCAAATACATTCATACATGACTCCATCCCTACTGTATATCAGTAGCTATCATATTTCATTTCGAAAAATTCATTTCTCATTGTAACAGATATAATCAGTAAATGCAATTATCAGAAAGTTAACATTTTATGTACACGACAGTTTAGTCATGCGAATATAAGGTCGCAAAATATGCTCGCATAATTTTGCGGGTTTATATTTGCATGAACGGAACGCCAATATATGAGCAAAGGTAGTTGCAACGCAACGGAAAGTACCGAAGGTACGACTTTGCGAATATGTTGGTGTCTAAACTGTTGTGTACATATTCCTTGACCTTACCATAGGAAAGTGTTATTATTTTAACAAGGGCGTGTTTTTCGCCCATAAGAATTATATAGTTAAATTTTTGTAGAAATTCGAGGTGTTTCAAATGACAAAAGGTTTTGACGATTTATTAAAGAAAGTATCCGAGTGCAGCAAGAAGACTGTTGCCGTTGCTGTTGCTGAGGACGCACCTGTATTAGAAGCTATCAAGGCTGCTAAGGAACAGGGAATTGCAGATGCCATTTTAGTAGGTAATAAGGCAAAGATGGAAGAGATTGCCGCTACCTTGGATATGGATTTATCTCAGTATGAGGTTATCAATGAAGAGGATAATATTCAGGCCGCATTAAAGGCTGTAAGCTTAGAACATGACGGCAAGGCTGATATGTACATGAAGGGCTTAATTGATACAAAGAACTTCTTAAAGAGCGTTCTTGATAAGGAGGTTGGTCTTCGTACAGGAAAGCCTTTATCTCATGTATGCGTATTTGAGGTTAAGGGTGTTGACCATTTATTATTCTTAACAGACGTTGCATTTATGACATATCCTACATTAGAGGATAAGGTTGCTATTATCGAGAATACTGTTGAGGTTTGTCATGCTTGCGGTATCAACGAGCCAAAGGTTGCTCCTATCGCAGCTGTAGAGGTTGTTAACCCTAAGATGCCTTGTACAGTAGATGCTGCTGAGCTTGTTAAGATGAACGAGGAAGGCAAGATTACAGGTTGTATCGTTGATGGTCCTTTATCTATGGATATGGCGATTGATAAGGAAGCTGCTTCTCATAAGGGTGGCGCTGGAAGAAAGATTGCTGGTGATGCAGATGTTCTTCTTTTCCCTGATATTCATGCAGGTAACCTTGTATACAAGGTATTGACACATTTATGTGAGATGAAGAACGGCTGTATCTTAACAGGTACTGCTGCTCCAGTTATTTTAACTTCACGTTCAGATTCATTTGAGACAAAGATTAACTCTATCGCACTTGCTGCTGTCGTTGCTGAGTCAATGAAGCACTAATTTAATAAATAACAATTTTAGGAGGTATGTGAACATGGCAATCAAAAGTTTGATTATCAATCCGGGCTCCACTTCAACCAAAATCGGCGTGTTTGAAGATGAAACCTTATTATTTGAAGAAACACTTAGACATACAACTGAGGAAATCGCTCAGTATGCTTCTATCGTAGATCAGAAGGATTTCAGAAAGGATGTTATCCTTGCTATATTAAAAGAAAAGAATTTTGATTTGAATTCTCTTCAGGTTGTTGTTGGACGTGGTGGTATGTTAAAGCCAATTCCAGGCGGTACATACGCTGTAACAGACGCATTATTAGAGGACCTTCGCATCGGTGTTTCGGGACAGCATGCTTCTAACCTTGGTGGTATTCTTGCTCGTGAAATCGGCGATCAGCTTGGTATTCCTTCTTATATCGTTGACCCTGTAGTTGTTGACGAATTAATGCCAATCTCAAGAGTATCAGGTGTTCCCGAGTTACCTAGAAAGAGTATCTTCCACGCTTTGAATCAGAAGGCAGTTGCTAAGAGATACGCAAAAGAGTCAGGTAAGAATTATGAAGATTTAAACTTAATCGTTGTTCATATGGGTGGCGGTGTGTCTGTTGGTGCTCATAAGAATGGTAAGATTGTTGATGTAAACAACGCATTGGATGGAGAAGGTGCATTCTCTCCAGAGAGAGCAGGTGCTGTTCCAGCTGGTGATTTAGTTAAGATGTGTTTCTCTGGAAAGTATACAGAGAAGGAAATCTACAAAAAGCTTGTTGGTAACGGTGGTTTCAATGCTTATCTTGGTACTAACGATGCTCGCGAGGTATTAAAGCGTACAGAAGCTGGCGATGCAAATGCTGCTCTTGTATTCGAAGCATTCTTCCATCAGGTATCAAAGGATATCGGTGCAATGGCCACTGTATTACAGGGTAAGATTGATGCAATCATCTTAACTGGTGGTATTGCTTATGGTCAAAAGGTATGCGAAGAAATTCAGAAGCGTTGTGGCTGGATTGCAAACTTCGTAATCTATCCTGGCGAGGATGAGTTACTTGCTCTTGCCCAGGGCGCATTACGCGTTATGAATGGCGAAGAAGAGGCAATGAAGTATTAATTTATTTTATGATATCAAAAATGGGTGGTTCGATTGAACCACCCATTTTGTATTTACTTGTATTTTCAATTAGAAGATACGTCTTACTGCAAGAATCTTCTTATAGCTTGCATTATCAGAAACGATAATACCTGTCTTGCTGGTACTTGCATGAACAATCTTGCCATTGCCAATGTACAATGCAACGTGACCTGAGTAACAAATAATATCACCAGGCTGCGCATTCTGAATGCCGCCTACATCATATCCGCACTTTCTCATAGCAGATGATGAATGTGGAAGACTTACGCCAAAATTCTTATAAACACTCATAATAAAGCCTGAACAATCAGCACCATTGGTTAAGCTTGTGCCACCCCATACATATGGATTACCAACAAACTGTAACGCATAATCAATAACTGCCTTACCAATCTCACTGCCTGCTGTTGATGCTACAGTATCCTGAGCTGCCTGAACACTTGCTTCGTTCTTCTCCTGCTTCTGCTGAGCTGCTATCTGTGCCTGCGCTGCCCTACGAGCTGCCTCACGCTCCTTAGCCTCTGCTGCAAGTCTTGCCTCCTCTTCCTCCTTAGATTCAGCATGAACAAAATCTGTTCTTAAGGTAACGTACTCTCTAGAAACATATCCGTCACCTTCTTCAATCGAAATCTTAACCCATCCGTCAAGCTCTTCTACAACTAAAAGCTCTTCCTCTCACGGTACAAGTCCTAATACCTTAGAATCTGTATTAGGCTCCTTACGAACCTTTAATGTAGTAGTATTCACTATCGCGAATGTAGTTCCTACCTTTTTTGCTAATGCCTGTGCATCCTCACCAGTCACACAGTACTCACCCTTTACATAGCCAGTACACTTACCTGATGTAATCTTATACCAGCCATCTACTTCTTCTATTAACTCTCCTACAGAATCATCATAAAGCTTACCAACAATCTCTCCTTCTTCACTTGGTATACTTCTAACATTCACGTAGTTATTCACCTGCGCAATTACAAGATTCGTAAAATCCTGCTCTTCCTGTACAGCAGTTTCTTCTACTGCTGCGGCTTCTGCTACTGCAACCTCTTCGATAATCTCTACATCATCATATAAATCCGTCGCAGAAAATCCTGCGCTCATCTTCACTGTACTAGCACTTACTGAAGTTGTCGGAACGCCAGCCATACATACACCTGCTAATATGCAAGCGATGATACGTACGCCTTTCTTCTTCATCGTTACTCCTCCAAATCCTTTTAAAACCCTTAATTATTACAAATTTGTTACACTCCATGTAATAAATTATCATATTTTTTAAGTTATGTCAAGGTAACGACTTATCCATATTTTACCATTGGCATAGAATTTGTAATCAGATTTTTAGGAGTTTTTCACAAAAACGTCACATCTATAGTGCAATAAAGTAGTTCTGCACCGCATTTACAGCGTTTGCACCATCTGCTACAGCTGTAATAATTTGTCTCATAGGCTTCTTACGAATATCACCCGCCGCATAGATACCCTGAACCGATGTAGCACAGGTCTCATCTGCTATTACATAGCCCTTTTCATCCATCTCCACGAGGTTCTTGAGCAGCTTGGTATTCGGAATGATTCCCACAGCGATAAAAATACCGTCCACTGCTAATTGTGAACTTTCTCCACTTACTTTATTAAAAATCGTAACATTTTCCACCATATCCTCGCCATTGATTGAGGATACTTCGCTATTCCAAATGATTTCTACGTTATCCAAAGCCATAAGCTTCTTCTGTAATGCATCTGCTGCGCGAAGGGAATCTCTTCTATGAACAAGATATACTTTCTTGCAAATGCCCGCTAAGAAAATAGCATCCTCTACTGCTACATCTCCTCCGCCAACTACAACCGTGGTGCGATTTCTAAAAAATGCACCGTCACAGGTTGCACAATAAGATACGCCCATTCCTGCGAGCTGCATTTCACCTGTTACACCTAACATGGCATGCGTTGCTCCTGTCGCAAGGATGACTGCCTTGGCTTCATAATCACCATCTGTAGTATGCACCAGTTTGGTTGTTCCTTTGTCTTCGATTGCCTCTACCTCTGTAGTAATAAACGGAACCTCGAAACGGTCTGCATGTGCTCTGAACGCATCACTCAGTTCGCTTCCGCTCATACCAGGAAGTCCTAAATAATTATCAACCTCATAGGTTGTCAGTACCTGTCCGCCGCTTACAGGACTTTGGTCTATTACTGCAAGCTTCATGCCTGCTCTTGCTCCATAAATGGCTGCCCCCATTCCTGCAGGACCTGAGCCTATTACTAATAAATCGTACATATCTGTTTCTCCTTCTTCTTAGGGATGCTACCCTTTTATATCCAACCGCCGTCAAGCGTAATAATCTGCCCCGTTAAATAGGTGTTTTCCGTGCATAACTGCAATGCCAAATGAGCAACCTCCTCTGGCTTTCCAATGCGGTCTGCGGGAATTTCTTCAATTAAGGCTGCCATATCTTCTTCGTCAAAGCAGTGATTCATGTCAGTGTCGATAACACCACATGCAATGGCATTGACTTGAATATTACTCGGCGCCAGCTCTTTCGCCAGTGCCTTGGTAAAGGAATTCACACCACCTTTAGATGCAGAATATGCCACCTCCATGGATGCGCCTACGTTACCCCACACAGAAGATATGTTTATAATCTTTCCACTTTGCCTGCTTACCATACCAGAGATTGCATTCTTACAGGTAAGGAAACAGCCATTCAGATTCGTACCGATGACTTTATTCCAATCTGCATAGGTCATATCTGTTAATAAGCCGATGTGGGCTACACCTGCGTTATTGACAAGAACATCCAAAGTATCGATGTCTTCAAACATTTTATTCACCTGTTCTTCATCATCAATCGGAAAGCAATAGGTCTTGCAGGTAATGCCATGCTCCTGTGCAAGCTTTTCAGCATACTGCTCCAATCTTTCCTTATTCTGATGACAGGTCAGGTATAAATCGTAACCAGCCTTGGCAAACTCCAAGGCGATGGCAGCGCCGATTCCTCGTGAGGCGCCTGTGATTAACGCTTTTTTTCTCATTGAACTCCTGCCTTTCTATAATATAACTCGTCTTTTCTCTGGCTCTACAAGGTCACAGTCGCGGAAAATGGCGTGAACTGCAGCTTCATAGGGTGCAGATTTGTCTGCTTTGCGGATGGCTTTCGCATACTTATCTGCATCCTTAAAGGACTTTATCATATAGAACCAAAGCTCCTTCATGCGAAACATAGCATTGCGGTCCTCTCCCATCATAATACGATAATTCTCGTAAATCTCATCATGAAAGGCTTGAAGAGTCGCTTTGTCCAATGCTCGCTCCTTCTTATATTCTAATAACAAAGCTGGATTGATGAGTAAGCCTCTGCCTATCATGCAGTTCTCCAATGTCGGAAACTGTTGCTGCAAAGCTTCTATATCCTGCTGCAAAAAGATATCACCATTATAGCTTAGGCTCATATCCATGCTCGTAAATGCCTGTGCAAAGGTCTCTCGTGACGGCTTATTCTTATAAAAATCCTGACGTACTCTTGGGTGAATGATTAGCTCCTCTATAGGGAACTTCTCATAAACCTTCTGAATATCTTCCCACTCCTCGGGGCTGTCAAAGCCAATACGGGTCTTCACCGAAATCTTCATAGTACACTTTTCAAAGATGCCATCCAAAAATCTCTCCAGCTTCTCGGGATCAATCAGCATACCTGCGCCCTTGCTCTTACTTGTTACCGTACCTGATGGACAACCTGCATTAAGATTCACCTCAGTGTAGCCCATTGCCTCGATATCCTTGGCAGTGCTTAGAAAATCATCTACTGATGCCGTCAGAATCTGTGGTATCAGATGAATCCCCTCATTATTCTCTGGCAAAAGGTCTCTGCGCTCCTTGCTATTCAAGGTCTTGTCCTGATGCGGGGATACGAAAGGTGCAAAATATGTATCTACACCGCCAAAATGACGTACAAATGCATTTCTAAAAATATATGTAGTAACCCCTTCTAGCGGGGCAAGTTCAAAGTTCATAGTACTTCTCCTAATCTGTATCGATTGGTTTCTTACAGAATAACACATTTACATAAAATAAACCACGGGATATTGCTATTCGTGAAAGACTATTGCTTCACGCCATACTTTTATCAAAGTATCAAGTGAGCTTGCCGCATTGGCTGGACTTGTAGAAGGCAAAATCACCGTGTCTATCTGAAGATACGGTTCAATGTGCTTGCGATACAGCTTTCCTGCGGTCTGACCATTTAAAATAATCTTCGTTATCTGTGTCTTTTTCACTAAGCCTGCAATGTCCGCAGGAATCACATTGCGAATACTGCTGTCACTGGAACCTATAATATCACAGCTATCTATCACATCCCATATAGCATAGTGATTGGCAAGAAGCATCGTCTTTTTCTCATCTATGGTCTGCGGCACAGGACAGTCGCAAATCGCCGCCATTACCTGCCAAAAACGGTTTCTTGGATGCCCGTAATAAAAACCCTCTTCTCTGGACTTTACCGATGGGAAGCTGCCTAATATGAGAATCCTCGACTGCTTATTGAATACGGGTTGAAAGGTATGTGAAATATGCTGATATTCGCCCATGCGTGTCTCCTCTTCTATGTTACTTAATTTGTATCTGCATCCATTTTTTCACAGAATACATGTATTGTCAAAGCCTTACTGATTCGGTAAACTTAAAGAAATATATGATTTAAGGGGGAGCTTATGAGTTTGGTATTTGATTCTACAACATATGAAATAAAAACATTGGTACATGAAGGTGTAACAGTTACTTATCGTGCCTTTACGCACATTCCCTATGTGGAGAAGCCTGTTTTGCCTGACTGGCAGTGTCTTAGTATTTACGTTCCTGAAGCATATTATAAGGACGAGGCGTCTATTAATGGATATAACCTTGCGACAGCACCGATTTTCTTTCCAAATGCAGTAGGCGGCTATAAGCCAGGTAAGGAATGTGAGCCTGAAATCTGGACGGATGATAACACAGGAGCTACCCATGCCAATTCGCTGTTCCATGCGCTTGCACACGGCTATGTGGTAGTGTCTGCAGGGCTTCGTGGCAGAGGCATGAAGGATGAAAATGACAAATTTATCGGTTGTGCGCCTGCGGTTATCTGTGACTTAAAGGCTGTCATTCGATATTTAAGATTTAATAAGGGACGAGTGCCTGGAAATGTGGAACGTATCATTTCGAATGGTACAAGCGCAGGTGGTGCTATCTCTTCACTGCTTGGAAGCACGGGCAATCATCCTGACTATGAGCCGTATCTGAAAGCTATGGGCGCAGCTAATGCAACTGACAATATCTTTGCTGCATCCTGCTACTGTCCGATTACAAATCTTGACCATGCCGACATGGCATATGAATGGGAATTTGGCAGATGTGGAACAAAAACACCTGAACGCGAAACCATTTCCAAGGAATTGCAAGCAATGTTCCCGACATATGTGAACGGGCTTAAACTAAAGGATGAGCTAGGCAATGCTTTAACACTGAATGCAAATGGGACAGGAGCTTTTGCTGACTATGTGAAAGAACAGGTTATTATGACTTGCGAAAAGGAACTTACCAAGGGTACTGACTTATCTTCTTATGATTGGATTGTTGTGAAAGATGGAAAGGTCGTGGATATTGACTTGACAAAGTATATCTTTTACCGTACCCGTATGAAGGAGGCTCCTGCCTTTGATAATATCGCTATGGGAACACCTGAGAATGAGTTATTTGGAAATGAAAATACTTTCTATCGACATTTTACGAAATTTGCTTGTGAACATAGCGAGGTAAACGGCGAGCTTGCCGAGGAAATGCAGATTAAGATGATGAATCCAATGAACTACATTGATGATGCAAGTGCCACTAAGGCGCAGTACTTCCGCATCCGTCATGGTGCAATTGACAGAGATACCTCTCTTGCAATTCCTGTGATACTTGCAACTAAGCTTAAAAATCAAGGAATTGATGCTGACTTTGCTCTGCCTTGGGGTGTACCTCATGCGGGGGATTATGATTTGGATGAGTTGTTTGAATGGGTGGATAAGGTGTGTGCAGAGCCATAGGCTCTGCACGGTTGTTAACAAAATCTATATTTACCTTTTCCATGTCCTTTTACAGGTTCAATTATTTTTGATTCAGATAATTCTTTTAATAATGCTGACATTCTTGTATTTCCTAAACCTGTTGCTGACTGCGCATCAGCTCGACCAAATATTTTATTCTTTCCAAACAAATTGTACATCTGTCGAATATATTCAATTGTCTTAGTTGACAAACCGTCAAACTTATCTTCATTCAGTGGCTCAATACCAATGTTCACTTTTTCTTCCCCAATGTTCACTTTTGAAGATGCAATGTTCACTTTTTTATCGTTAATAAATTTTCCACTAACATGCATCTCTCTATTATGCAACTCATTCTGCTCATCAAGAAGCAAATTCCGTAAGAACAATTCCAAGAACTCTGTTGTCATATGAATTCCACGCTTCAGATCATTATAGTTTGCTCGTACAAGCGCATTTCGAAAATACCATGCACTCTTAGCGAAAATGTCATTTGTCACTTTAAATCCTAATGTCCTTAGATATTTAATAAAAAACACCGCTGTTGTCCTAGTATTTCCTTCACCGAAAATATGAATCTGCCATAATCGTGATATAAAAAAAGCAAGATGATGAATAACTTCGTCCATGGATAAGTCCTTATAACTAAAATCTTTCTCCTGAGAGAAATCATATTCTAATGTTGCACGGAGTTCAGAAGCACTCCCATAAAGAACCGAGGCGCCATCCATTCATCTCCTAGCTGTCATTTACATAAACACTTTCATATTAAAATCATATCGTATTTTAACACTTTTGGATATCTATTCTTTATCCTATGTCATGACCGCTTTCTCCTTGCATAATCACATTCAATCTCTTCTTTCTGATATATCATCTTATACTTAATGTTGATTAGGCATTATGAAAAGCCCGCAATTTGAGGGGTTGAAATGTCAAAAGTTATTGCTCTATTAAAAAAGAACGTCCCTATCGATGTTATTGCATATTCAGTGCCTGAAATATCTCGTGAAGATATCATGAAAATTGATAAAGAAATGAAAACTACTGTATAAATCACTTACGAGTTTCTGTTACACTTTAGAACTCTTCCCAATATCTACCATCTAACTCATTTGCAATTTTCTCTGTATCTGGCATTTCATCGTAACTCAACATTTGAGCTAAATTGAAATATTTACTTTTCTGTATCGGATTCTTAGTCATCTTTTTGAAATCTATTTGATAAAACTTCTCTACAATAAAATATTTATGTGGAATTGTCTTTAAATCATATCCAAATTTTTCTTCTGCTTCATCTATAGCTTGTTGAATACGTAATTTTTCCTCCTCCGTAACCATTTCTCCTTGTTCTACATAATACTCCAATCTTCCCTCTATCAACTGGGCAAGAATAATCTTTTTCAACTTTCCAATTGCTCTAATACTTTTTCCTTTATAAAGTCCAATATATCCATGCTCCGAATAGCCACGTTCTGCCTTGTCATAGTATAAATTTAACTCTATGTTCTGTTCTATAGATGTCCCCGCCACAATTGCTCGCATCCACTTGTGTCTCTCTGGTATCAATCCACTATCTAAACAGTATTGTTTATAATCCTCTAATATATCAACAATCTCCACATCTCTTTCATCAACAATATCTTCCATAGCTCCTACAAGTTGCTGAAATGTTAAATTGACATGTTGTATCTGCTCGTCATTAGCTTGATTATACTCTTTCAATGCCTTTTCAAACTCTTCTTTAAAATTTTGATTCATCGGTTTAGGATCAAGTGTCAACAACACCTTAATCTCTTCTCTTGAAAATTTCTTCAAATGCTTGAGTAACTGTTCTTTGTGAAACTGATTATATAGCTTTGTTTCTATAACAATCTTAAAACTCTTTTGGCTGATAACTGCATCTGGAACGCTATTCTCTCCCGTAGATTGTAATTCAAACGAAATCTCTGGAGACTCCTTTTGTCCCAAAACTAAATTATTCATCATTCTGAAAAACTTATCCGAATTATAATTATACAATCTCGATAACATCAACATCGTATTTGAAGTATCAACATTCTCTTTTGTTTGATATCTTTGAAAATAATGCACTTTCATAATTTACTTCCTCCTTGCTAATTCTCTTTTCTCAAAAACGTCATTATCTCGCCTCATTTTACTATCCAATATTCAGGATACCTTCTGTCAATATTTTTTCGCTAACCCTAACCCCCCTTATCATTACAGCTTGAGAATCAAAAATAGAATATTCCAACGCTAATGGTTATTCTAATTTTCGTTATTACACTACTTTTCTTTCATCATTTCATCAATTATTTCTTTATAATCCTTCAGAAAATTTTCAGTATTACTATCTTTCCATATCGGAGTTACCAGAGAATATATCATATAAAAAACAAACGCAAACGCACCAAGCCCAATAATGCTCACTGCAATATATATCTCTATTGACACAGGTTCTGCCATTGTATTTTGTATCTCTTTAATCCAATCTAGCGTTTCCGTTAGAATTAGTGTTAAATAAACAGAAATCGATATATTCCAATATGCTTTTCCTGGTTTTATTTTTCTTATTAACAGATTCAGATAACGACTAAATTCCATCAATTTTTCTTCTTCATAATTTATATATTTATTCAATACATATAATTTCCAATCGCGATAGTAATAAAATTTTGTATTTTCATTAAGATATTTTTTTCTCTTTCTTTTTACTTTACCAAAACATAAATAATCATATATATCCTTTTCTTTTTGAAAATCAAAATCAAATACTTTACCTCTAATATCATCTATGCTCTGTTTTTTTCTCTTTCTTATTTTCATGACAAATCCTCTTAATAACCGAATTCGTTTTTTATCTTATATTCTTGAATATTCCAAAATCATACAAAACATAAGCTATCTAATCACCTTATATTGATACTCAATATGCAAATCATCTTCCCTTCTATACTCTATCCCAGCATTAATGAATGCTTCTTCCATTGCATCAAATATCGCTACCTTTATATTATTTTGCCATTCCGTCAGTGTAAAAATATCTGTATCACTAGCTATCAGCTCAGCCTTAGTTTCCAATGCCGACGCAATCTTTTCTTTATATGCTTCATAATATTCATCTACTTCTATCCCTCTTGCTTCTTCCGCAAATGAAAGTAATTCACTTGCAGTCAAAGTATAATCCAACTTAGAGGTATACTCTTTTAATGCCAGCATATCCTTGTGAAAGCCTTCACCATTTCTATTATAGCTATATCCGTAAGTTAATATTGACCTGCCAGCACCGACATTATCTTGCTCTAACAAATTAAATGCTGATTGTTCTGTGTTTACCGCATTTTCATTGGCATATGAAGTCGTATCCAATAATTGCATTCTATTAATTATAGATATTGCAACCACTACAATTAATACAAGCACCAAACCAACCAATATCTTATTATTCTTTTTTCCTCCCTGCTGATTTCCATAATAGTAATTCCAATTCTTTTGTACATCTGTTTCTCTCATATTTTCTGTTCTCCTAGTATTTTTAACTGAGTCAATTGTAAAATTATTTCTATTTTATGTCAATCAGCGTGTATTCATTGTTCTAACCTTACTCTATCCCCCACACGACCGTTACCGTGTCAGACATATCTATATCATCAGCCTCAATATCTATCTCATATGCCCCAGCTCCCATATCACAACACGACTCTTGCAACGTCATACATCTATCCATCGGTTGCGACACCAGTTCAATCTCTCCCCATGAATAGTCGATAAGAATGATATCTTTCAATTCAACACCTGCTGCCTCTGATAACACCTTAGCCTTCTCTTTCGAATCTGCTACAGCTTTACCGAGCAATTGATTCTTTGCTGCCTCTACATCTCTAACCGTATATTGAATACGGAATTCTGGTCTTACCGCACAGTGTGCTAATGCATAAAGTACTTTTCCCAGCAACTTATTGTCCGCTTCAAACTCTATCTTCATTGCATGCCTGAACTTATAGCCTACAAATTTACTTCTCCAAATTCCCTGCTTATCCTTATAACTTTCATTTTCTGTATCTATATTAAATGACAAGGTTTTTAACGCCGTTCTCTCAAATCCCAATGTTTCAAAACAATCCTTGAGGAGCTCAACTTGCTTTGCAGACTGTTGTAATGTTTGCTCATATTCCTCAAATACCTCTTCTAAATTCAAAAGCAGACGTATCATATCAGGTTTTACTGATATTTTTCCTTTTCCTGTTACTCTAATTGTTCTTTCCATGCTTAAGTCCTCCTTTTGCAAAAGTTATTGCAACGCTTTTCTTCAAATCACAAGAAATTCGTTGCGTTAAGTTTTTCAATTTAAGATTTCAAAGCCACCCTCTACTTCCATTTTCCACACAAGCTGTCCAATAAAAAGGTGGAACAACCGTTCCCTCCTCCCCCACGCAAAACACCCTGCGCAGTCCAATCTGCGCGGGGCATTCTCATCTCACCTTATATAAAATTTTACTTCTCCTTCACAACGCTTATCTTCTCAAAGATTCCACCTGCGTAGCTGTTGCCTGTTGCTTCGAAGGTAATAGTAATCTGCTCCTTACCCTCTACCATTTTGGCAGGTATCTCATAGTATACATCATAGAAGTTGTCAGGATTTACATTCTCAATCACTACTTCCTCTAATACTTCGCCGTCTACAAGGAGTGTGAAGGCTCTGCCTGCGTCACCGCTGAAGTATTTTACCTGGATGTAGTTGGTTACGGTATTATCTACTGCCATGTCATAGCTGAAGTAACCGCCTGACTCAGCGTGACGATAGTTCAGTCCCTTGTGCATACCTGTTCCTGAGAGGTCTGCATCGAGGTTATGAGAGAACTCATACTGGTCGTTTGCTACTGGTAAGCTGTCAATGACTGTGTACAAGTCTTCCTCACCACTATCCGTTACGGTATTGGCATCTGCCAAGTCAAAGTAGATACCATATCTGTTCTGGTACTGCTGATAATGTGGTGTAAATACGATGTCTCTATCTGTATTCTTCAAAGTGAATTCCAGGGTTCCATCTGTTCTTACAAGGTTCTCTGTGATATTTCCTAACCAGTCAGCGATTGTGCCGTCTGTGATAGTAATTACATCATTTACCTCTACCTCAAGTGTAGGAATTGTAACGCTTACACCTGTTGTACCTGTCATCATGTCCTCATCGCCAAGGTTCGCGCTTAAGACTACAGGACCGTACTTGAATGCCACCACGTTCTCATTGTCAGGTAAGTCGTAAGCAACTACTTCCATCGGCATTGTGAACTCAATCACATCGCCGTTGTTCCATGTGCCGTCAAGACGAATAAAGCCATTTACCACGTCTGCTGCCACATCTGCACCATTAATCTTTACAGTAGGAGCTGCCGCGCACCAGTCAGGTACACGAAGTACGATATCTGCCTCTGTGGTATCGCCGTTTACTGTTCCCACTACGAATTTCGCCTTATCCGTATTTGGAATATCTGATTCCTGCGTTAATACAAGGTTCAATGCCTCATTTGTTACCTTAGATGAAGTATATCTGATAACATATACACCAGCTTCATCATTGTAGTAAATGCTGTCATTTAACTTAGAGAAATTCTCCATACCTGAGCCTGTACAGCACCAGAAATGTGATGTTGCTGAACTATATACCTTGAAAAATCCTGTTGCCATTGGCTGGAAATATGTGGTCATACCTGTCTCAGGGTTCTGCGAAGACAGAATCGCATTGATAAAGGTATTCTCGAAATAATCTACATACTTACGATTTCCTGTAATCTTGAAAAGCTCTCGTGAAAGCTTGAGCATATTGTAGGTGTTACAGGTCTCGCAGTTGCAGTTTGTTCTCTCTGCATCCAGTACATTTGACTCGCCAAAATGCTCCCACTCACTATTACCGCCTGTGATATAGGTGTGGTTATTTACTACGATTTCCCAGAAGTTCTCTGCTACCTGTAAGTAATACTCCTCACCCTCGCCGAGTGCAATATATCTGTTCAATGCACCGATAATCTTTGGAATAGTTGTATTAGCATGTTTTCCATTTAACACATCATCTCCATTATAAAGAGAATCAAAGAGTGTCATTTCGTCAAAGCTGTGTGCTGCTGCCAGATGATTCTCTGATTGTGTATGCTTATAAAGCTGGTACAGGCAGTCATTCATTCCGCCATACTCTACATTCAATACGGTTGCCTGTGTTGCCGCAGACCAGGTTGAAGTTCTGGAATATACCCAATCGCCAAGCTTAGAAGCTACCTCAAGTGCCTTCTCATTTCCTGCATTTTCATAGGCATCAATAAGTCCTGCCATTACCTTATGCATGGTGTACCAAGGTACCCATGTTCCTGCTGTGTTGCCCTTCTCTATCTGGAGATAGTGACTCTCCGGGATTGCCGCAAGATAGCCTGTCTCGGCATTCTGACACTCTGCCAGACCATCTACCACCTGATTTACAATGGCAAGCAGCTCCTCATCGCCTGTTGTTGCATATGCCTGTGATACGGCTGTAAGGTAATGTCCAAGAGTGTGTCCCTTGATTGCTGAGTTCTCCCAGCCGCCGTACAAGGTAGCATCTGATTCGATACCTGCAATATCATAGAAGCCCTTTAATAATCTGTCTGCTTCTAATAATTTCAAATAGTCAATTTCCTTCTCAAAGGCGTTCATCTCATAAGCATCCATAAGCTCTACTTCGCTTAATAAGAAGTCCTCTAAGTCTTCGAATTCTGGCATTGCCTCTACGCATACCTCAAAGCTCTTTGTCTTGGTGTTCTCTGCGTAAGTAATCTCTGCTGTCAAAGTAACCTGCGCATCGCTTTCGCCTGCCGCTGGTCTTGTCACCACACCTTCTGCACTTAACGCCGCTTCATTTGAAGAACTCCATGTGATAGTACTTCCCGAAGCTCCCATAGCTGGAAGTGTGATATTATTCTTCAATGATGTAATAGACATCTCAAGATTCTCATAATCATTCTCTACTACCTGTACGCCGTCAAATTCTGCACCATAGCGTGTGTAAATGGTTACGATATCCGTAGGAGCAAGTGCCTCATTATAAATCTCAATCTCGTCCATTGCCATCTTTGCAAATCCGCCGTTGTAGCCTGGCGAGTTGAAACCGATATATTTGTTGCTGCTTTCGTCTACATTAATTTCAGACTGGTTATTAATATACTGCACATTCTGCGCAATACCATTTCTGTAAATAGCACAGGTATGTGTCTCTGAGTCATAGGTCACTGCAATATGTACCCACTCATTTTTCGGGAAAAAGGCATCTCTGCTGCCTGACACGAAGATTTCCATTGGCTGTCCTGCTGATTTACCAACGGATAATTTTAATGGTGTATTGTTATCAAGACATGACAGATACCAACCCTCGCCCTGATAATTTCCGCTTGGCTTGAACCATGTAATAATATGCTCACCAGCAAGTGCGCTATCAGCCATTACCCATGCTGAAAATGTCAGCTTAGATGGCTGCAGCTCTCCTGATGTACCAAGGTCCAGATAAGTAGCTCCATCAAGATAAATTGCCTTACCATTTACACCCTCTACATATACTGCATCCTTATTTGCTGTTGCATTCAAACCGTTTCCTGAATTGTCATCTGTATTGTCCTCAAAGGATAAGCCAACAACCTTAGAAGCTGCAAATGCCTCTACCACATCTTCTGTTGTCTCTGCTACAGATGCTTCCTCCACTGTGCTTTCCACTACCGTCTGCTCCTCCTGCTTCATCGTCTCTTCTGACTGCTCTTCCTTGCCGCAGCCCACTGCAGCTACTGAAACGCTCAGAAGCACCGTTGCAAGAGTAATGCATTTCATGCGTATGTTTCTTCTCTTCACTTATATAACCTCCCTTATGCCACCCTTGGCAGCTTTCATATCTTTAGCATACATTTTTGCTATGCTGAAAGTAAATTCCTATACTTTTGAAAAAGTGTGAAAAGTTCAGTTATTAGATTATAGTTTTTTTAGGCTGAAAGTCGTGATATACTTAGGATATGATAATATTGATGTGTGAAAAGATTAAGAAAAGGTGTGATTTCGTTATATGAAACTATTCAAATTCAACTCTGCCACTCCATTTCAATACAATTTTGCAGGGAAATTTACTTCGCCTAATTCCGAGTGGATGCATCTGACCAGACAGCTCTTTGATTTCGAGCTTTTTGTGGTAACGGAGGGCGTGTTATATATTGCAGCAAATGATACGGAATATGCCATTGAAAAGGGGCATTATCTTTTGATGCCGCCCACCTTGAAGCAGCACGGCTACAAGTCGGGAGACTGTGCCTTCTACTGGGTACATTTCTACCCGAACAGTGCCTTTGATATCCTTGAAGCAGAATCACAGGCGATAGACCATGACTCCATATCCATTACGATACCTGAGTATGGTGAGCTTCAGTCCATCGAGCGTATGGTGGTGCTGATGAAACAACTACAGGATTCAGACCGCCGCTATGGTATGCGCTGTCTGAACAATTTCAATATCTCTGTCATTTTATCCGAGCTAAGCGCCCAGACCTACATTGACCGAAGATACAATAATTCCGACAACAGCAGTCAGCTTTATAACGACATTGTGGACTATATTACACTGAATATCTGTACCAATCTGAAGGTTGCAGATATCGCTGATTACTTTGGCTACAATGAGAAATATCTGACTACCTATTTCCGTAAATGGTCAAAGGTTTCCATTAAGCAATTTATCATGCAGACAAAGATGGACCATGCCAAGGCCGAGCTGACAGAGACCAATCACTCCGTGTCACAAATTGGCTACAATATCGGCTATGGTGACCCGCATAATTTTACCAATGCCTTCAAAAAAGTCACTGGACTTACGCCCAGTGACTATCGTGACAGCTATTCAAAGAGAAGACTATTTCATCAGTAGCTTATCGCGCGATGCTTTCCAGCACACCGCAGGCTATCTTGGCACCTGCGTTTCCTGCTGGTTGCGATGTAAAGTCATCCACACCTGCATGGATAATCACAGTTTTACCAATCACATCCTGCACCGCGAATCTGTCCGTCACAAAGATAGACAGCGCATATCCGCCATTTCCAAACAATGGCGGAAGGTCTCCTGCGTGATATGGATGCTCACAGCCATTTGGATTATAATGTGTCTTTGCATCTGCAAAAGGGTCTGTGGCATTTCCACTGCATCGATTTCCCTCGTGCAGATGCAACGCGAAGATGTCATTCTTGCATTTGCTCTGTGTGTTTGGCAAGCCGATTACTTCTATTGCTATCAGCACGCCGCCCCTTAGCTGATACATAT
>JAFUKJ010000066.1 GCA_017467805.1 Lachnospiraceae bacterium | reverse complement strand
ATTCTCAAATGACAACTCAAACAATGCATCAGCAACATTGGATATGAATGTAGCATATGACGGTGGTAACACAGTATATGTACAGATGTGGTGGTTCGGAAGCGGTTCAGTAGACCTTTACCTTACAATCGAGAAGGTAGGTGAGGAGTCTTCAACAGAGACACCATCAGTAGAAGAGTCATCAACAGTTGAATCTTCTTCTGTAGTTGAGTCTTCATCAGTAGCACCATCAGTTGAAGAGTCATCAACAGTAGAGAGCTCATCAAGCTCTTCTGAATCTACAGCAGTAAGCTATGCTCATAATTTTACAACAGACGGTAAGACAAGCAGCTTCTTTACAATTAACGGTAATTTATCAACCAGCAAGGGTACAGTAAGCTACAATGGTTTAACACTTACACAGTGCTTGAAGATGGAGTCTTCTACAAGTATTGCATTTACAACAACAGCAGACTCAACACTTACATTAGTATTTAACTCAGCAAATAGCTCAAATGTTAAGGTAGATGGTACAAAGTACACATTGTCAAATGGTATCTTAACACTTGATCTTGCAGCAGGCAGCCATACCATTACAAAGGCAGATACAGCTAACCTTTTCTATATGGCAGTAGGAACATCAGGTACAGTAGAGACACCATCTGAGGAAGAGTCTTCAACAGTAGAGTCGTCTTCAGTAGAGGAATCATCATCTGTAGCTCCATCAGAGGAGGAGTCTTCAGAGGTTGAGTCATCTACAACAGTTCAGCCAGCTTCAGGAGATATCTATGTTTCACCAAACGGCAGCTCAAGTGCTTCAGGTTCTTCAAGCGACCCTATGGATTTTGTAACTGCTTTAAGCAAGATTGCAGCAGGTAACACAATCTGGATGGCACCAGGAACATATTCTTTCACAAGTACAATCTTGATTGACGAGAATAACAATGGTGCAGCAGGTGCATATAAGACTGTTAGAAGCAACGGTGGTACTGTAACGCTTGACTTCACAGGAATGGCAGAGAGCAGCTCTAACAGAGGTATCGTACTTGACGGCGATTACTGGTATTTCTACGATATTGATATTAAGGATGCAGGCGACAATGGTATGCTCTTAGCAGGTAACTATAATGTGATTGAGATGTGTCAGTTCTATGAGAATCATGATACAGGATTACAGTTAAGCCGCTACAATACATCAGCAAGCAGCATCAGCCAGTGGGCAAGCTACAACACAATTAAGAACTGTACTTCATTCAATAACAAGGATGAGGCAACAACAGAGAATGCTGACGGATTTGCAGCAAAGCTTACATGTGGCGAGGGCAACGTATTTGACGGATGTATCGCTTACTGTAACTCAGATGACGGTTGGGATTTATATGCTAAGCCAGCAACAGGTTCTATCGGTGTAGTTACCATTAAGAACTGTGTAGCTTTCGGAAATGGTAAGCTTACAACAGCAGAGGGTTCTGCAAATGGCGATATGAACGGATTTAAGCTTGGCGGAAGCAATGGACAGTGTCCAACACCTCACGTTGTAACAAACTGCCTTGCATTCTACAATGGTGCAGCTGGTTTCACAGACAACGGTAACGGTGGTGACCTTGTGATGAAGGATTGTACATCAGTAAATAATGGTGTATATGCATCAAAGGGTAACTTTAACTGCTATAGAACATCATCAGGTGCTACATATACAAATCTTCTGTCTTATGCAGATGATGCAGCTTCTGATAAGTTCTATGGAACATTGAAGAATTCAATTGCAGCTAACAGCAATGGCAAGTTCTACTATGTAAGCTCTTCTTCTTACACAGGAAGTGCAGTAAAGGATGGAACAGAGGTTTCCGTATCAGCTTCTGATTTTGTAAGTACAAGCATTCCTGGATACTCAAATGGTACATATGCTACAAACTACCATGAGTTATTCAGAAATTCTGACGGAAGCGTTAACATGAACGGCTTGTTTGAGGTTGCAAGCAGCAGCTCATTAGCAGGCTATGGCGTAGGCGCAGAGTTTTAATGAAATATTTAGGGCGTATATAGAGAGAATATAAAAAGATAGACAGGCAGTCAGCTTGGATAGGTTCTCCAAAGGTAAGGTGATTTACTTTGAGAAAATGGTTCAAGAGGCTGCCTGTTTTTATTGTTGATAGATGGGAAAGAAAGGTGTAGAAATGATTGCAAATAGTTCCTGAAAAGGGTATGATGAAAAAGCTATAGGAGGTTTACATAAAAAGCGAGAATGAAAAATTTGAAATTATTTTATGTTTTACTAACTCATCCTAAGATTGAACTATTGAAATGGATGTTAGGTTTCTTCATGGTGGTATTGTATCAGCATATATATCAGCTAATATATGGAGTGTTTGCAAATAAATATGAGGGTAACAATTTGCTCTACATAGGAAGATTATTGTATATTGTAATCCTTGTTGTTTTGCTTTACTGCGTTAGAAAGAGCTTTAGGGCATTTTTGCACAAGAATGAAGAAAGTCTTATTTTATTAGGGGTATCAGTATCGCAACGTTTGTTACTATTCTTTTTTACGAAATATGAAGTGATATTTTTATCCGTTTATTTTGGGGCAATGTTGTTTCGAATACAAAATCAGGAGACTCCTTTTTTCATACTGGTTAATGTATTGAATATAGTTATTGTTTGTGTGCTAGCTATGCTTATGAGCGAGAGAAGATTATCAAAGATAGTTGGGATGATAATAGGTGCGGCAATTGGAGTATTAGGAATTTTGATGGCTACAGAGAAACTTTCATATGATATTGTATATGCCATAGTCATGTCAGAAGTGGTAACGAGGTTTCTGTTTTCAGCGTCTGTTTTATGCATTGCTTTTAAATGTGGTGTATTCGTAGTGACGGCGTTTGTGTTGATTTATATTTATGTACGAAATGGAATGGATATTGTTTATTCGAAGTCTTTTTTTCAAAAACAAAATCTGCTAGGCGATGGTATTCATAGACTGAGTATGTCTTTTCCAGGGGCTAAAAGATATTTACAGATATATCAGAACAAAGATTATATAATATGGAAGATTTTTTCAACAACAATACTTCTTTGCCTTTGTTATTTAGAGGTAGGCCATGTTAGCTTTTTTTTGACATGCTATGTTCTGTGTCTGATTAGTGCCATGTATTTTAAAGATATTTATGATGTAGAATGCACTTTGCAATTTTGCTATTATATGTCGAATTATTCATATAATAGGTTGATGCGCGATTTTATAATAAATGGTTTTGTTATTTTAGGGGATAATCTGCTTCTAATTTTGTTGCTTCGTTGTATGTTTGATGTACATTATATAGTTGTTTTGTTTGGGATAGTGACGGTGATTCTTTTCATGTCGCTTTTTGTGAATTGTCATTTGTTTTCAAGATATCCCTCGAAGCAGTATTATATCAATGTGCTTCTGATTATGATAAAGTTACATATTCCAGTGCTGCAGTTTTATTTTTGTTATCGAAGTATTTGCCAATCAAAGAAAATATGGGAGAGTCTGAAGTATGAAGAAGGATAATGTGCTTGTGATTGATAATATTACAAAAATATATGATGGTAACTGGAAAAACAATACCGATGGACATGGTATAAAGTCGATAACGGCAGAGATACGGGGAGGAGAGATTGTTGCTGTTATCGGACCAAATGGCGTGGGGAAAACAACTTTGGTGAAAGCGCTTGCTGGTTTGCTTTCGTTATCAGAAGGAGAGGTTTGGTTATCGGATATCAGTACCTCTGATAGAATAGTCAAAAGACATATTGGATATATGCAGGATTCATTAGAGATTTATAATCGTATGACAGTGTATGAGATGCTGGATTTTATCTGTAAAGTAAAATATGACGGCAAATTTCATGAAGAAATTGATATCTATTTAAAGAAATATAATTTATTCGAACAGCGTAATGCCTTAATTACCAGATTATCTTTGGGAATGAAGAGAAAGCTTTCTGTCATTATGGCTTTGCTTGGAACACCAAAGCTGATTATGTTGGATGAACCGACGAATGGTGTTGACACGCAAGGAATACTTCAGCTAAAGAAGGATTTAATGTTGTGTAGCCAAAAAGGCAGTATTGTGATTGTCACCAGTCATGTATTGGATTTTTTGGAAAAGATATGTTCGCGGTGCATCTTCCTAAAAAATGGCATGATTGTACAAGATATACAGCTTACGACGCAGGAGATAGATTTGGAGAATATATATGAAGAAATATATTCGAGCGAAAGCAGCATGGTGGATGCTAAAGCAAGGAAAATCATACTTTAGCAGATTTATTTACATAGTGGTACAGGAGTAAATTTTTCCTACCAGTACCACAAAATGATTTAGTTACATCTGTCTACAAGGTACAGAAACACAAAAAACATCGTGAGACCTCGAACAAAAGGAATTCATATCATTTCTACAGTGTTTTGAGGTACTGGAATATTTTTCTTGCTCTAGGATATAGGTTTTACTACTTTTCGATATCCTACAAAAGATTATTTTAGTCTGTACCTCATTTGCCATCATTCATACATACATGCAATGCTGTCACGAGCCGCGCCATACTGACCATAAGCCGTGCGCGCCAAAACGACATCTCGTTTCTGCTGCGCTGCAACTCGATGTGTTTTGTCGCCTTATACAGCTGTATTCGAATATGTCTGTTTGTGAGTAAGCTCCCAACAGCCAATTCGATACATCTGCGCACGGCTCATTATTAAACAAATCTTAATAATTTACCTCATTTAAACTTCATAAAATATAGTTTACAATAAGACCATGATGATCATTAGAGAAATGTTACTGGAACGAGACATAAGCGTACAGTAATAAAACGACTTGCAAGGGGAGAGAACAGATGATGAATATACTTGTATGTGATGACGAGAAGGACATTGTATCGGCATTGAAAATCTATCTTACCGCGGAGGGATATGAAGTATTTGCTGCATACAGTGGCATGGAAGCCATACAGATTATAGAGGAGCAGGAGATACATCTGGTGCTGATGGATATTATGATGCCTCAGATGGATGGAATTACCGCTATGGTGAAGATAAGGGAGCGAAGTAATGTTCCTGTGATATTGCTGACTGCAAAGAGTGAGGACACTGATAAGGTGTTGGGACTTACAATTGGTGCAGATGATTATATCACAAAGCCTTTTAATCCTGTGGAGCTTCAGGCGAGAGTAAGGTCACAGCTGAGACGATATACACTTTTGGGTGGTAATGTGAAGACCGAGAAGGATGTATATACGATTGGTGGTATTGAACTGGATGACAGAGCAAAGGAAGTGACATTGGATGGCGAGAAGATTTCGCTTACCAGAACGGAGTATGATATTTTAAAGCTTTTAATGGAGAGTCCTGGTCAGGTATTTTCACCACATCAAATCTATACACAGGTGTGGAAGGATAACCCATATGGTGCCGAGAATACAGTGGCGGTACATATCAGACATCTGCGCGAGAAGCTGGAGTATAATCCTGCAGAGCCGAAGCATTTAAAGGCAGTGTGGGGACATGGTTATAAGATGGAAAAGTAAGCTATTGTGTAAAGGATGAAGAACTTTATATTTATGAAGTTGGAAAGTGAGGGACTTATGAAGAGATTAAAGGGTTCAGGATTTCTGAAGCTGATTGCTTGGATTGCTTTTATTTTAAGTGTGAATATATTTGTGGTAAGTACGGTTGTAATGGCTGTTATGGCAGATTTGGGACTTTACCATAAGAGTTATACAGATGTCAGAACATCTATGTTGGAGCAGGTAAATAATAGTTATTCTGCACAGGCACTAGCGTGGATGGGACAGGGTAAGGAAGAGTATTTTGCAGAGCGGTATTTTGAGTATGGCATTATTAAGGCGGAAAATTGGAGTGAAGGCAATTTAAAAGATGCAGAATATGTGGAGTGTAACTTTGAGTCTGAGTTGCTTGACGAAGAGAATTGGTCCATTTATTCAGATTATGTATCTAAGGATACAGTGCTTGGTTCCTACACAGATATATGGGGAGATACTAATTACTATCTGGTGTCACCTTATGTAGATGAGACAGTGGGGTATTATGCGGAGAAGATTGTGTATGACGAGCATACAGGTGTTATCTATTATCTGTCGGAAGGTGAGTATTATCCTGCAAAGAGGGTACAGATTAACTTCACTTATCAGGATGAACCGATGATATTTATTTATGAGTACCAGTTTGACAAGAACAACTATCTGCTGAAGAATATGTGGGCTACTTATGCAAATGGTAATACTCACAGTTACAGAACAGTGAATATTCCAGCAGATGTAGAAGAAAGTGCAAAAGAGCTGATTTCAGAAGTGCTGGCATGTGATGCGGATGAGGGAATGGGTTCCGAATTTGATTTCACGATGCTGGAGGAAGTGGGATGCAGCATCTATAATATTGGAGATGTCACTCTGGACAATGTAAGAGATGCGGAGACGAAAGAACTGGAGCCAATCAATTCTGCGACAATGTCAGATTTTGTAATTCATGAGGAGGATAATTATTATCTGAATGAAAACTATACACTGATGGTAACTAAGAATGATGTCGCCGAAGAGTATATTGTAGTATCAAAGATTCCTGATAGCTTTGACATAGACCCTGACAATAATCAATATGCAGTTGTGAACCAGAGATTTCAGACAGCTTATGAATGGCGATACATTGTATTTGCGATTATGGGAATTTCAGCTTTCATAGCGGTGATTTCCTTTGTGTTCCTAATGAAAGCGGCAGGACATAAGCGAAAGGAAGAGGAGTTGGTATTGCGTTTCCTTGACAGGATTCCTCTTGAGATTTACGCAGGTGTAATTCTTGTTGCAGAATCGTTTGGTATGATTTGTATAGACGAGATTGGCAGTAGTGCAGAAAGTGTACCAGCTTGGATTCTGGTGGGAGTAGTTTTGATTGTACTAGAGATTATCGCAATCCTTTTCCTACTAAGTATTGCAGTTAGAGTAAAGACTAAGACCTTATGGAAGAATACCATTATCTACCGCATTTGCCATGCAATAGCTGAGGCTTGGAGATATTTTATTCGCAATATCGGTTTCGTCTGGAAGGCGGTAGTGGGATTCGTGGTAGTAGATGGCTTGCTGATGTTCTGGGCTTTTATGCTGGCATGTAGTTCCTATGCGCCTGAGATTTTCTTCTTCGCGCTATTGGTTGATATTCTGATTGCTGTAATATATTTTATGGCGATTGTGCAGATGAATCAGCTGCAGGAGGCAAGTAAGAAGCTGGCGCAGGGCAATCTTAACTATGAGATAGATACGAAGAAGATGTTCTGGGAGTTTAAGAAGCACGCCGAGAATATGAATCAGATAGGAAATGGTATTTCTCTTGCAGTAGAAGAGCGCATGAAGAGTGAGCATTTTAAGACAGAGCTGATTACAAATGTTTCTCATGATATAAAGACACCATTGACATCCATTATCAACTATGTTGATTTGCTGGCAAAGGAGGATTTGCAGAATGAGAATGCAGCTGAGTACATTGAAGTTTTGCAAAGGCAGTCATCTAAGCTCAAGAAGCTGATAGAGGATTTGGTTGATGCATCTAAGGCTTCAACAGGTAATCTGACTGTGAATATGGAAACTCTTGAAGCTGGAGTATTCCTGACACAGACAGTAGGAGAGTTTGAAGAGAAGTTTGCGGCAAATGGCTTGGAGCTGATTATATATAAGCCAGAGGAGCCTGTTTATATTAGTGCGGATGGTAGACATTTATGGCGTGTTGTAGATAATCTGATGAATAATATCTTGAAATATGCGCAGCCCCTTTCGAGAGTATATATTCATTTGGAGGAGTTTGAAAGCCGTGTGACGTTAACCTTTAGAAATATTTCAAAGGATCAGTTGAATCTGACAGGTGAGGAGTTAAAGGAGCGATTTATCAGAGGAGATAAATCTAGGAATTCTGAGGGACATGGCTTAGGACTTGCGATAGCCCAGAGCCTGATGGATTTGATGCAGGCAGAGCTTACTATTCAGGTGGATGGCGATTTGTTTAAGGTGATTCTTACATTTGCCAAACAAGAAAGAGACGAATTATTAATAAACTAATAGTTGACAAATTTTCTTATCGGTGCATTGAACTAAATCTAATGTGTGCAAAAAGTGTGCTTTTTGGGTAATGTGCTGAAAATCAGAAAAAAGCGTGTCGTTAGTTGATATTTTGAACTTGAGTGGGTATAATAAGGGTAATCCGAGATGTAGTTCTTGTTATTTTGATCCTACATCACTTTAAACGGGATTCCTATATTGCCTGATTGATGTCAAGCCCCCCATTATGGTCAGGGGACGGCAGAGAGAGGGTTGCGGTCGCCCACCTAGCATTGGCTAGGAGTCAAAATACGGAAGTGCATTTTGGAGTTTACAAAAGAGAAAAAGCAGCCTATTGCGGGCTGCTTTTTATGTGCACGAGCGCATAATGAAATTGTAGCTATGCTACATGCGCTCGGCACGACGAGTAGGCATATGCCTACTCGATTACTTATATACTAAAGAGGGTGCTGTTTTTGAACAGCACCTTTTTCTTTTCATAAAATATGGTGAATCGAGAGGCTGGTTATAAAGATGCGAGGCATATTGGGGAAATTAGTAATCGTTGTGATGTGGGTTGTGATGGCAGTGAGTATTTATAATGTGGTGGTAATTCGGACAAGTGTGTCTGTGGGGAGTAAGCAGGAGCAGGTAGAACAGAATGATGCGAATAAGCAGGAAATTCAAAAGGAAATCTATAATGAACTATCTGAAAAGGTACTGTCACAAGATGTAGTGGAGGATTTGGAACAGGAAGGCAAAGAGCAAGAATTCGAGGCTATAGAAACAGATACAATCCGTGTTCTTCTTATGACATCAGGCTATCAGGGAATTTATCATGAGAATCTAAAGCTTTCCTGTAATGAAGATTTTTACATACAAATGGGACAGGTCGAGTATCTGCATTCTTCTTTGGAGGAGGTTACTATAGCTGCGGATAAATTACAGGGAAAGAGTATACGAATTGTAACAAGAAATAACGGACAGTTGACGCTATCTAATATAGAAAGACAGGATGCTGTAACCTATCGTGGCGAACTGGAGTGCTTTGGAACAGAGCAGGGGATTGTCGTGGTGAATGAATTGCCTGTGGAGCAGTATCTATACGGTGTGGTACCAAGCGAGATGCCAGCAGCTTATCCTACAGCAGCCTTGGAGGCACAGGCAATTTCGGCAAGAACCTACACCTATTATCACATGAAGAATTACGCTTATCCTGAGTGGGAAGCTCATGTGGATGACAGTACAGCCTATCAGGTGTACAAGAATCTTCAGGAGAATGAGGCTGTCTGCTTTGCTGTGGATAGTACAAAAGGAAAAGTGATTACCTATAATGGCGACTTGATAGAGTCTTTTTATTATTCGACTTCCTGTGGCTTTGGTGCAGGCTACGAGGTGTGGGGGGAGTCGGAGAGCCACCCTTATTTGCAGGTAAAGAAGTATACTTTGCCAGGCAGTGATGAATTTGTGGAATGTGATGAGGCATGGTATCGCTGGAGTTGTCGGTTGGATATAGCAGATGTGGAAGCACTTTTGACGCGAGCCTATGAATATGCTGGGGGCAATGCGGATAAAATTAGTATAGAGCCTGCGCCAAAAAGCTTGAATGCCTTATTAAAGGATACGGTGATTTATGATATTGAAGCTGAACAGAATGAGAAAAACAGTCTGGTGACAGCAATTACCATAGAAACCAAGAACTATTCCATTCATGTGAAAACACAGCAGTTGGTAAGGAATGTACTGGCGATACCAGGACTGTCAGTAACCAAACAGGATGGTTCTACATATCAGGTGGGAGAACTGCTGCCAAGTGCTTATTTTGAGATGGAAAAGCTGTATGAGGGAAAACAACTGATGACACTTGTACTTAGCGGTGGTGGCATGGGACATGGTGCAGGGATGTCCCAGAATGGAGCGAAGTGCTTGGCAAATGAAGGCTTTTCGTCAGAAAATATTTTGAAATATTATTACGAAGGTGTTAAAATTGAACAGGTCAATGAAAGTGTTATGTAAACTTTATCAAAATGGCAGAGGCTTTCAAAGGATGTTGCGGGAGGCATGTGTAAGTGCGCATGCTTCCAGTGCAGCCTTTTTCATTTTTTTATCAGTGATTCCGATGGGAATAATCGTGTGCAGTGTGATTCCTTATTCGGACTTAGTGCAGAAGGAGGTTGACACCATATCACAAGCAATTATTCCAGATAGAATTTATAGCTTTTTAAAGGAAATTCTACTAATTTCTAAAGGGCAGTCAATAACACTGGTATCTGTTTCGGCATTAGTTGCGATATGGTCGGCATCTAAGGGAGTGCTGGCGTTGATGCGGGGGCTTAATTTTGTTTATCAGATTCAGGAGTCGAGAGGCTATTTTGCGCTGCGTATCAGAGCGATGGCTTATACATTATTACTTTTGCTTGCGATTGCGCTTTCAGCAGGCCTTTTGGTGTTTGGTAATGCGGCGGTGGAGGCGCTTGCACCGCGTTATATGTTTGTAGGTGGTATTTGGAGGTGGCTTGGTCCGTTGCGCCATGTGGTGGTTGCCTGTCTGATTGCGGTTACCTTTTGCTCTATGTATTGTGTGTTACCTAATAACCGCCTGCCTTGGCTGCGCCAGCTTCCAGGGGCAATCTTTACAGCTGTGTTTTGGACATTATATTCCTATGTCTTTTCTGTTTATATTGATTATGGAGATGCATTTTCCATGTATGGAAGCCTGACAACCGTGGCGATTGTGATGATTTGGTTATATTTTTGTATGTATATTTTCTTTTGCGGTGCGTTGGTGAACCGATTTATAGACAATCATTTTGAATTGTTTGAAAAATAAGGAGTTATGAGAAATGGAACAAATGAAAAGAATTTTAATCGTAGAGGATGATGAGGGAGTACGCAGAGAATTGGAGGCCCTGTTGCAGAATGCAGGCTATGAGGCAATTGTATTACAGGACTTTATGAACTCTAAGGCAGAAATTCTCAGGGTAAATCCAGATTTGGTTTTGTTAGACATTAATATTCCAGGCTTAAATGGGGAAATGCTGCTTCATGAACTGCGTAAGGACTCGCAGGTGCCTGTTATCATGGTTACCAGTAAAACCTCAGAGGTGGATGAGGTCTTATCCATGAGCTATGGAGCGGATGATTACATCACAAAGCCGTATAATCCAACACTTTTACTGCTCCGTGTAGGAGCTATTTTAAAGCGTGTGGGAAGTGCGGGAGTTGCGCAGTCACAGACCTATAGGGATTTGAAGGTAAATGCTGCAAAGGGGATTCTTGCAAGAGGAGAAGAGGAGCTGTTTTTAACCAAGAATGAGATGATTATTTTTCAGCATTTACTGGATAAGCGTAATAGTATTGTGTCCAGAGATGACCTGATGACAGACCTGTGGGATAATGATGAGTTTGTAAATGACAATACTTTGACTGTAAATATCAGCAGACTGCGTGCCAAGCTTGCGGACTTTGGCTATGAGGATGCGATTGAGACTAGAAAAAAGCAGGGGTACATATTGATATGAAGCTGAATAGATATTTAAAAGACAGATGGATTGAATTGATTGCCTATATCATATTTGGGGTATTAATCTGTTTTCTGATGCTGGCATTTGCAGTAAATGACGAGTTGGTGTGGCTGTTTGCTGTGTTATATATAATGTTGGTTTTATTTAATTTGATATGGGATTTTACGAGAAAGAGAAGCTTTTATGACTCTCTGATAAGTCATACAGAGCAACTGGATAAGAAGTATCTTGTGCTTGAGACCTTGGAACAGCCGCAGTTCTATGAGGGAGAGCTTCTGTATCAGAATATTTATGATGTGAATAAGTCCATGTGCGAGCATGTAAAGGAGTATCAGGAGAGTTTGAATGATTTCAAGGATTATCTTGAAATGTGGGTGCATGAAGCGAAGCTTCCCATCGCGAGCCTTCTTTTAATGTGTCATAACAATAAGGATATGATGGACAAGCGTTTTGCAGAGCAGCTTAGAAGACTTGATGCCTATACGGAGCAGGTATTGTATTATGTGCGTTGTGAGCATGCCGAAAGTGATTATCTGATTAAGGAAAATATGCTGAATAAGCTGGTGGCTAAGGTGGCGATTCAGAATAAGGATGATTTGTTGGAGAACAATATTGACATTCGGGTGGAGAATGTAAAGCTTCCTGTTATGACCGATGGAAAATGGATGGAGTTTATCTTAAATCAGCTTGTGAGCAACAGCATGAAGTATCGAAGGGCTGATGTGCAATCACAGATTCGGATTTATGCAGAGGATTTGGCGGACAGAACGGTGCTGCATGTATGGGATAATGGCAGGGGGATTGTGGCATCTGATATTTCAAGGATATTTGAGAAATCCTTTACAGGAGAGAACGGCAGAACTCATGTAAAGTCCACGGGCATGGGACTTTATATTGTAAAGCAGCTTTGCAGGAATCTTGGACATACAGTAGAGATTGCTTCTGTGCAAGGGGAATGGACTGATGTCAGTATCACTTTTGCGAAGAATGATTTTTTAAAGATGTAATGTTACAATAATGTAAGGTTTTGTAAGGTTAAACATACGACACGCCAATCTCTTTCTAGTAGAATGCAGATATAAGGAAAGGAGATAGTGTGAAAAATGGAACAGATATTAAGAATTGAAAAGATTGAGAAGTATTACGGAAATAAGTCAAATCTTACAAAGGCGATTGACAATATTTCTTTGGAGGTAAATAAGGGAGAGTTCGTTGCGATTATGGGTGCATCAGGAAGTGGTAAGACAACACTTTTGAATTGCATCTCAACGATTGACAGAGTAACATCAGGACATATTTATGTTGGTGACACGGATGTCACAAAGATGAAGGGTAATGCCCTAAATAAGTTCAGAAGAGAACAGCTGGGATTTATTTTTCAGGACTTTAACTTGTTAGATACGCTGACAGCTTATGAGAATATTGCATTGGCACTTTCGATTCAGAATGTACCTGCAAAGGTAATTGATGAGAGAATCAAGATGGTAGCGGCACAGCTTGGTATTGAAGAGGTGTTAAAGAAATATCTTTATCAGATGTCAGGCGGTCAGAAGCAGAGAGTCGCTTCTGCAAGAGCAATTGTAACGAATCCTAAGCTGGTGCTTGCAGATGAGCCGACAGGAGCGTTGGATTCTAAGTCTGCTAAGATGCTTTTAGAGCGTTTCACATATTTGAATCAGGAGCTTGAAGCAACTATTTTGATGGTTACACATGATTCCTTTACGGCAAGCTATGCATCAAGAGTGATTTTTATTAAGGACGGTAAGGTATTCCACGAGCTGAACAAAGGCGGTAATACCAGAAAGCAGTTCTTTGACAAGATTATTGATGTAGTGACATTGTTAGGAGGGGACGTAAGCGATGCTCTGTAAGTTATCTATGAAAAACATTCGTAAAAGCATGAAGGATTATGCGATTTATTTCTTTACATTAATTGTAGGTGTTGCGATTTTCTATGTATTTAATGCCATTGAAACACAGACGGTTATGCTCAGCGTAACTTCGTCAACTAAAGAATTAATTGCTATGATGGTAGATATGTTAAATATCGTTAGTGTATTTGTTTCGTTTGTACTTGGATTTTTGATTATCTACGCAAGCAGATTTTTGATGACAAGAAGAAATAAGGAGTTTGCCTTGTATCTTTTGATGGGAATGGGCAAGCGCAAGATTTCTATGATTTTATTTATTGAGACCTTATTAGTGGGATGCATTTCGCTGGCGGTAGGATTACTTGTTGGTACAGGTATTTCGCAGGTCATGAGTGTCTTTGTAGCGCAGATGTTTGAGGCTGATATGGAGAGTTTTCAGTTCGTATTTTCAGTGGATGCCTGCAAGAAGACAGTGCTTTACTTTGGTATCATGTATGTATTTGTGATGGCATTTAATACATTTATGATTGGTAAGTGCAAGTTAATTGATTTATTACAGGCGAGCAAGAAGTCTGAAACTGTGAAGATGAAGAATCCTTGGGTTTGTATTGTGGTGTTTGTGGTGGCGGCTATTGCACTAGGTCATGCGTATTATCAGGTAACAGCAACTGTTTTACAGCTTTCAAGAATGGAGCTTATAACTGCGGTGATTACTGGAATTGTATCAACCTTCTTACTTTTCTGGTCAGTATCAGGCTTGGTATTGAAGCTTGTTATGAGCTTTAAGAATACCTATTTCAAAGGACTTAACAGCTTTACCTTAAGACAGATTAGCAGCAAGGTGAATACCACAGTATTTTCCATGACGATTACTTGTCTGATGTTGTTTATGACTATCTGCGTATTATCAAGCTGTCTGTCCTTGAAGGATTCCATGAATGCCAGCATAAATGAATTGGTGCCCGTGGATGTGGCATTGAATGTGCAGTTGGATTATAGTGAAGGCTATGGTACGGGGTATCCCTCAAATTATAACGAAAAGATGATAGAGAATGTAGGGCATACTGCTCGTGAATTATATGCCATGGCGGGTATTGACCTTGCTTCACATATGAGTGAGTATATAGAGGTGAATACCTATAGTTCTGCTGATTTGACTTTGGAGGATTCGTTAGGAGATTATCTGGAGGTAGCGAAAGAACAGTATCAGTTTATGGTATTCAATACAAGAGAAAAAATAATTTCTCTTAGTGATTACAACAAAGTTGCAAGAATGTATGG
Source organism: Lachnospiraceae bacterium (assembly GCA_017467805.1). Lineage (GTDB taxonomy): Bacteria > Bacillota > Clostridia > Lachnospirales > Lachnospiraceae > COE1. Next base: position 12,354 of record JAFUKJ010000066.1, on the reverse strand, counting down.
TAATGAAGAGTTCACTTTAGCAGACGATGAGTATGTTATGGTTGCTGATTTTGATAACATGGTGAAGATTCGTAATGCCGCATTGTTTGAACAGCTTCCTCTTGATGTTTTCGGATATGGGTTAAAATCTAAATATCAGGAGTGTAAGGAAGGGTTTATTGAATTAGCGAACACACATATCAATATTGGTATTATGGTGGTTCCTGATTATGTCGTGGAAGGAAAGACTCCTGTTAGCTCGGTGCTGATTGGTAACTATGATGCCAAGAGTAAGGCAGATAAGGTTGAGATTGAGAATATGCTTATTGGAACAAGAAGTAATTATATTGAGGAATGGCCATATGTATCTATTCAAACAAGATTAGACATGACACAGGCAGCAGTAGGAACAGGCGCGATGCTAAGCTTTATCGGTTTATACCTTGGTATCATATTCCTCATTTCCTCAGCAGCAATCTTTGCCTTAAAGGAGCTGACCGAAAGTGCCGATAATATCGAGCGTTTCCGAATGCTTCGTAAGCTTGGTGCAGATGAGAAGATGATTAACAGTGCATTATTTAAGCAGATAGGAATCTTTTTCGCCTTTCCATTAGTGCTGGCATGTATTCACTCCGTATTCGGTATTCAGTTCTGTAATTTCATGCTCAGTACCTTTGGCGGAGAGCATCTGCTTGCACCTATCATAACTACAGCAGCGATTATTGTAGCGATTTATGGAGGATACTTTGTGATAACTTATTTATGCAGTAAGAATATGATTCGTGAGAGATAGGATTTTAGCGGTTAAATATCAAAAATACGGAGCTGGAGAGAGAAGTGCTTTCTAGCTCCGTATTTTTTGTTGGACAAGACAGCAAAATACGGAGCAGGGGGAAGAAAGTCTTGCCAGCGCTGTATTTTTGAAAAAGAGAGACAGCAAAATACGGAGCTAGGAGAAGAAAGTCTTGCTAGCTCCGTATATGAGATTTGAGCAAGAAATGAGAGCAAAATGTGCACGATTCGCTTGTTTACATAATGTATAAAGAGTATAATTTATGTAGTGGAATACTGACAGATGTAAGAGACCAGTGGTAGGAAATGGAATATGGCAAGAAGCAATAAAAGCATTAGGTAAGAATATACATATTTTTAAAAGCCGTAACGAAGCGGAAACATTTTTGCATGAGATAAATTAGAATTGACAGGAGTAAAAAATGAAAACAATAGATATTTATGGAGATAATCGTTTCGAACAGTATACCAATGTACGCGTTGGTTGTCGGGGAATTGTGATGCACAAGGATAAAATATTAATGACATACGAGGTTAACACTGACCAATGGTTTATTCCTGGTGGTGGATTAGAAGCTGATGAAAGTGAAATGAAGAGAGGTGCTTATTTAAGAGAGTATAAAGCACTGTTGAGTTATGTAGAGAGATAAAAGATAATTACGATTTAGAGGTACAGGAGGATAATTTTTAATGTGGAATATTGAGTATAAAGGTAAAATTTCAGGTGATTTAGAGCAGATTTCGTCAGGAAAGCCATTGCCAGAAGGAAGTGTGATGTTTAAGGAGCCAGATACAAGTGGTAAAGCATTTGCTTTGGGAACGATATTTGCAATTTATTCATGCATTTTTGTTTCCAAAGAATGTTAAGAAAGAGATTTATGTATCACTAGAGAGTCAAATGCTTTTTGTATATTGCGAGGAGCTTGTTTCTAAAAAGAGATTCATAATTGCTGTTCTAGGGCCAGCTGTAATTTTGGGAATCATTCCGTATATTGTGTGGTATATGATAGCACCAACGATTTCTTTCCCGATAACGTTAATAATGCTGTTATTTGCTATTGCGAATGTTGCATGTGCAGTAGGGGATTTTTTAAATACATATAATTGCGTGCGTCAGGTGCCAAAGGATGGAAAAGTTTTTAATAGAGGATTACATTCATACTGGGTTCAGTAAATGCAGGATATAAGTCGGTATGGGTAGAAATGAAAGGAAAGAAGATTTGATTGGAGGACAAAATATATGAATTATTGGCAAGGGAATAAAATTTGTTTGAGAGCTATGGAAGAAAGTGATGCTGATTTTTTCTATGAGTCTTTACAAGACATGGATATACAAAAAAATGAATCAGATATAAGAGTTCCTATGTCACATAAAGCGTGTGCAGATTTTGCTGCGGAACAAGCTTCAAAAGGTAATGATAACACTTCGCCGTTTCTTATTATTGAGGATAAAGATAAGAATCGGGTAGGAATGGCTTCTCCATCTATAGAAGATAGTAGAGTGGGAGTTTTTACGAGTGGTATTTTTATTAAGCCGGAATTTCAAAGAAAAGGTTATGCAAAAGAAGCCATATTTATGATTATGGAGTTCTATTTTAATCAGTTAAGATGTCAAAAATTTAATGCCAGTGTCTATTCGTATAATGAACCATCTAATAGACTTTGTGAAAAAATAGGTCTTGTAGTTGAAGGAAGACGTAGAAATACAGTGTTTGCAGATGGAAAGTTTTACGACGAAATCTTATATGGATTAACAAAGGATGAATTTTCAGAACTGATAAAGTAGCATCAAGTGATGTTCTTGAAAGTAGCTGACGAAAGACTTCAGTTTTAATTTAATTATTTACACTTAGATTTGTGGAGGAAAAGGTATGCGATATCAAGAACTTGATATGTATTGGAAAAGAATATTTGAACTTGAATGGATTTCGCTATGTGAGGGAAGTAAAGCGATTGCAGCTTTAATAGTATCAAGTGAGGGGGAAATTATTTCTGAAGGTAGAAATAAAATTGGGGAAGAGACCATTCCAAACCCAAGAGTTTCTCATGCAGAAGTAGAGGCAATTCGAAACTTAGATATTAAAAAATATCCCCTTGTAAAAACATATACGTTATATACTGCTTTAGAACCATGTCCTATGTGTATGGGAACTCTGGTAATGGGCGGAATCAGAACCGTTGTGATAGGAACAAAAGATGCGCATGGCGGGGCGATGGAATTGCTAGAATGTAGTGAATATCTGAAAAGAAAGAATATTCATGTTGTATGGATGCCACAAGAATATGGTGATGTTCAACGAGGATTTCAAGCGCTCAAAGAATTGTTGTATAACACAAATGAAGAACAATTAGAACGTATGATGGCGGATTTCTCTGTGTATAACAAAAAAGGTGTACAGGCAGCAAAAGAGCTTATGAATGAAGGTTTTTTTAAGGATAAGAAACCTAATTTATATAGTGTGGAAGAAATATTTGATAAGCTAATGTTAATAATTGAAAGCTAATTTTGTTTGACTGTCCCCTTACAGAGTGTAAATGGTTGGCATATGAAACGCTTTCGCATTTGATGATCATATCAAAGAAAATCGTATCTGTCTTGAAAGAAATATATAAACCTAATGGATATAGCATTATGCAAAACAGTGGAGAATTTAATGATGTGGGTCATTATCATCTGCATATTTTTCCTAGATATATTGGAGACGGTTTTGGATGGACTTATGGAGAAGATACAAAAAATGTTAATTCTGAAATAGCAAAAAGAATTAGAGAAAGAATTGATTAAAACCTAATTTGTCGAGGACTTGAAACTTTCAGCTTGGAGGAAAGGAACCACAAGTTATCGAGTCAATTATATGAATTTTGGGGTGAGTATAAATGAATTTTAAACATTTTGACAGAATGCTTATGAAAGCTTCTTATGATGAGGTAAAAGTTATCGGAAGAGATGTAGAGTTGGATGGTCACTATGCGCACATAATAGGAATGACTTTGAAAGATAAACAGGCTTTCGTATATACTTTGGAATTGCAGGAACAGCCTAACGCGGAAGAAGAATTATTTCAGAGCATAGCAGACAAGACTCATAGACAACAGATGAAAGATAGCTGTAAGAATGAAAAGAATATTGCATTTCTGAGAATAAGAGAGTTTCGTTCAAACGGTAAGGTTTATGAAGTTGCAGGTGCCAATTCTTCCATAACCCAAAACTATAATATGGCAGAACATATGCTTATCTACTTGGTGATGAGAGAACATGGTTGGAAAATGTCGGAGGAATCTCCGTTATATACGGCAGATTGGGAATGCCTGCAAATGTCGGTTATTAAGTTAAGAGATGAAATGGAAGAGTTGCCGGATTGGGGAATGGACTTAGAGGTGGTAAAGGACAGTTATCCAAAGACAGGACTGTTAGAAATTCCAGTTACTCTTATTTGCGGAGAATCCCCTGTTATTTCGTTTCGTTTAGGAGATGATACACAGGCAGAATGCTATATTAACAAAATATGTATTCAAGATGTCTGGGCAGACCATGAATGTAGATTTGCGGATGAAGAATATAGAAGCAGAATATTAGAGCATGTAAGCATAGAAGAGTTTCAGAAAATGAAGGAGCAACGTGAGGAAGCGCTGCTTGCACATTGCCCACGTGGAAAGTGCTATATGCTTGTAGAGTATGAATGTAGCGCGGATGTAGCGGTAAATTTCTATGCAAATTCTTACCTAGATTCTAAGCCACAAGTTCATTCGGGCGGAGCATCTGCCTTACTTATCATGCATCGTCCTGATGCAGCAGAAGGAACACATGGTTTGAAGCTTCGTGGTTGTGTGATACAAACACCAGTTGAACCAGATACATCTTGTTTGGAAGCGGAATTGTTTTCCTATACAGAGATGATAAAGAAAGATACGCAAAAAATGTATTAGATGAATGGCATAAAGGACGCAGTAAAATGAAGGAATTAGAATTAAGAGAAATTTGGGAAAATGAAGAGAAAATAGCACATATTCATGGTTGGGACTTTTCTTATCTACAGGGAAGATGGGAAGAAGAGGAGGACTTACCATGGGATTATAAAACGATAATCGAGCAGTACATAAACAATGATATGAATATCTTGGATTATGACACAGGCGGAGGAGAATTCTTGTTGACACTCAAGCATCCGTATGATAAAACGGCTGCAACAGAGGGATTTCCACCCAATGTAGAGTTATGCAAAGAGACATTAGCACCACTTGGTATCGATATTAGGGAATGCGATGACCCGTCAAATATTCCATTTCCAGATGAAAGCTTTGACTTGATTCTCAACAGACATGGGGATTTTGATGCGAAGGAATTGTATCGCTTATTGAAAAAGGGCGGAATATTTATTACTCAGCAAGTCGGTGGAGACAATGATAGAGAGTTGGTTGAGATGGTACTTCCAGATGCAGAGAAGCCGTTTCCGCACTTGAATCTGAAAGAGCAGAAAGAGGTATTTGAGAAGGCGGGATTTCAGATTCTGGAAGGAGACGAAGCATATCGTCCGATTAAGTTCTATGATGTTGGTGCGTTTGTGTGGTTTGCGCGTATTATTGTGTGGGAGTTTCCGGACTTCTCAGTAGATAAATGTTTTGAACAGTTATTAGAAATGCAGAAAAAGATTGAGGACGAGGGATCTGTCGAAGGAACCATCCATCGCTATCTAATCGTTGCAAAGAAATAGTTTGTGTGTGTGGCAAAGGGAAGTTATATGGAGGGAAAATAGTATGAAAGCAATATGGAAAGAGCAAGAAACAGAGCATTATGTGTTTCATTATAAGCAAGGTTCTTTGGCAGAAAAGGAGATACAAGAGGTAATCGAACTGCAAGAGAGTTGTTTTAAAGAGATAACGGATAGATTGGAATTTGTGCCACAAAAAAAGATTATATATTGGTTATGCGATAACAGAAAAGAGCTTATGCATGCGAGTGGATTTGAGTATGAGACAAATGGAGTAACCTTTTTGGACCGGGTAAATCCAACAATCTATGCAGTGTATAATGAAGAGGTAAGGTGCATAGGCTGTCATGAAGATGTACATGCGATTGTCGCTGAATATGCATGCCCAAATTCTATTGCAGTGATAGAAGGATTAGCGATGTATTTTGACAAGGAATGGTGGGGAATTCCCAATGAGTTATGTACTCGAGTGTACCTAGAAGATAAGATGTATCAAAGGCTTAGGTATATGATTAGGGATGATGAGGTCTTCTATCAAGTAGAGGATAGAATATCGTATCCAATCATGGGCGCGTTCACAGCATTTCTGATTGAAGAATATGGAATGGAAAAATACAAGAAAGTATATAAGGAGTGTAATGAGTGGGGAAAGGCATTTCAGCATATATACGGAAAAAGTCTACATGATTTAGAGATTGAGTTTAGGGAAATGATTATGTCTCGGGATTATTCTGCAGAGCAGTTAGAGAGTGCAAGAAAAGAATTATATGCGGATTAAAAGAGCAGAAAATCCAAAATCAAAGAAAAATATGAGAAGATAAAAACGAATTGAAAAGAGGAGACAAAACATGAAGTATAGATTTATGAGATTTCCACAGGGAAAGACAAAGGCAGTTACATTTAGCTATGACGATGCATGTCGTCAGGATTTGAGAACAGCAAAGGTTTTGGATGAGTATAGTATGAAAGGAACCTTTAATGTGAATAGTGGTAGTATCGCAGAGACTCCTGGCGAGTGGCATTTGACAGAGGAGGAAATCAGAGAGAATATTTTGGATAAAGGTCATGAAGTAGCGGTGCATGGCTTGTGGCATAAGGCTCCAGGCTTGCTACGCCCAATCGAAGGAATTCAGGATGCTTTGAATTGCCGAATTGATTTGGAGAACAGATTTGGACGAATTATTCGTGGTATGGCATATCCAGATTCTGGTATTTTGTGCATGTTACATACTACAAGCTATGAGAAGGTAAAGACATATTTGCAGGACTTGGAGATTGCATATGCCAGAACCTTAGGACATGATAACAATCAGTTCGAGCTTCCTGAGGACTGGTATCAGTGGAAGCCGACAGCGCATCATGATAATTCTGAGATTTTAAAGTGGGCGAAGGAATTTGTAGAACTGGATGTGGAGAGTCAGTATTGTGCTTCAAGGCGTGTGAAGCTTTTCTATGTATGGGGACATAGCTTTGAGTTTGATGGCAAGAATAACTGGGAGCATTTGAATGAGCTTTGCGAAGTGTTGGCTCACAAGGATGATACTTGGTATGCGACCAACATGGAGATTTATGAGTATGTGACAGCTTATGAGTCACTTGTATTCAGCGCGGATGGTAGCAGAGTTTATAATCCAACATTGTTTGAAATTTGGTTTGACGATGACAAAACCTTGTATAGCATAAAGCCTGGTGAGACTCTTTCTTTGGTTGGTAAGTAGAGTTTTGGGAGGAAATGTGACAAGTGGTATCGAGGTAGTAGATGCTATTTGTGAAGCAGTGCAGGTAGAAGACCGCAATGGTACGGTAGCCAAGGAGAACCAGCCTGTGATAAAGGAAATTCGTGTTGTGGAGTAAGAAAGACCGTATTTATGCAAAAATTGGAAGCGTTTCAAAATTTTGTGGTTGACATTTCCTGATAAAATGAATAAGATTAATAATAGTTTCGAATAAAAAAATACATTGAAGGTGCATAGTAGCACTATATTTCCTGTCAGAGAGTGGAGGTCATCGGCTGTAAGCCTCCTCAGTTCAGATATAGTTGTCGAATTTCCCACTGGAGTAGCTTGGTTGAAGCGCAGTGTGCGTGGTAGGTCAAGACGCATGAACACGTTACGTTTTTAGAGCCATTTTCATCAGAAGATGGGAACTAGGGTGGTACCACGATTATTCGTCCCTTGTAGCAAAAGCTACAAGGGACTTTTTTATGCGCATTCGTGCGAGATGAATATGTCGCATAGCGACCGCACTCAGCGCATGAATTTCACAAGTGAAATTCTATTTGTATTAAGAAAGGAGTTTACAATGAACGCAAATTTAGAGCAGATTAAGCAGGAGATTATCTCTGGCGCAGAGGAATTGAATTCTTCTAAAGAAGTGTATGAGTTTAAGAAAAAGTTTTTAGATGGAAAGACAGGTAAGATTGGTCTTTTAATGAAGGAAATGAAGAACATCGCACCAGAAGAGAGAGCAAACTATGGTAAGGGTGTTAATGAATTAAAGGAGTGGGCATTAGGCTACTTAGGCGAGCTTGATGTGAAGATGAAGGCTAAGGAATTACAGGATAGATATGAGTCTGAGAAGATTGATATTTCTCTTCCAGCTGTAGCTTCTGAGCAGGGTAACCTTCATCCGATTACATTGATTCGTAATCAGTTGATTGATATTTTCTCAGGTATGGGCTTTGAGGTATTCGAGGGAACTGAGATTGAGACAGATTATTATAACTTTACAGCTTTAAATACACCACAGGACCATCCAGCAAGAGATATGCAGGATACATTTTATCTTTCACCTGAGTTCTTGCTTAGAACACAGACATCTGCAGGTCAGATTCATGTAATGGAGAATAAGAAGCCGCCTATCAAGATTTTATCACCTGGTAAGGTATTCCGTTCAGATGATGATGCGACACATTCACCAATGTTCACACAGATGGAAGGTCTTGTAGTAGATAAGGGCATCACACTTTGCGACTTACAGGGTATGTTGGATGTATTCGTAAAGAAGGTTTACGGTGAGGGTACAAAGACAAGACTTCGTCCTTCTTACTTCCCATTTACAGAGCCATCAGTAGAGGTTGACTGTAGCTGCTTCGAGTGTGGCGGAACAGGCTGTAAGCTTTGCAAGGGTACAGGCTGGATTGAGATTTTAGGTGCTGGTGTTGTAAATAAGAAGGTACTTGAGAACTGCGGTATTGATTCAGAAGAGTATAGTGGATTAGCATTCGGTATCGGTATTGAGCGTACAGCTATGCTTAAGTATGGTATCAACAATATTAAACATCTCTTTGAATCAGATTTAAGAGTATTGAAGCAGTTAAATGACTAAAATATATGAAAGGTTAGGTAAACAGATATGTTAGCTCCTTTGAGTTGGATTAAGGAATATGTTGATGTAGATATTACACCACAGGAATTACAGGATAAGCTGTTTTCTTGCGGTTTTGAAGTAGAAGAGTTATATGAGGTTGGTAAGGATATCAGCAAGGTAGTTGTTGGTCACGTATTAGAGTGCGAGGCAATTCCTGATACACATTTACATGTATGTAAGGTAGATTGCGGTGAGCATGGTGAGTTCCAGATTTGCTGTGGCGCTGATAATGTAGTAGCTGGAGGAAAGTTCCCAACAGCCCTTGTTGGTGCAACTGTTTATGCAACAGCTAAGGACCACAAGACTGTAGAAGGTGTTATGACTATCGGTAAGGGTAAGCTTCGCGGATATGAGTCCTTTGGTATGCTTTGCTCAGGCGTTGAGCTTGGTGTAAGCGAGAATATGTACCCTGGCGCAGGTTACAACGGATTATTGGTACTTCCAGAGGATGCGCCTGTTGGTGCTGATGTTAAGCCAATTTTAGGCTTGGATGACTGGATGTTTGATATTGCAATTACAGCAAACCGTCCTGACTGCCAGAGTATTTATGGTATTGCAAGAGAAATCGCAGCAGTATTAGAGAAGGAATTAAAGACTCCTGATTTGAGCTATACAGAGACAGATGCTACATTAGAGGGCTTCAAGGTAAGTGTGGATTGTCCAGAACTTTGCCCAAGATATAGCGCTCACTATGTAACAGATGTTAAGATTGGTGAGTCTCCAGCATGGATGAAGAGAAGACTTGCACTTGTTGGTATTGATGCAATTTCTAACGTAGTAGATATCACAAACTATATTTTAAAGGAATTAGGTCAGCCAATGCATGCCTTTGATTGCAATGATATCGAGGGAAATGCAATCAACGTTAGACGTGCCAACGACGGCGAGAAGATTGTGACATTAGATGGAGCAGAGTTGGCATTAACAAATGCAAACATGGTTATCTGTGATGGTGTGAAGCCAGTTGCTTTAGCTGGTGTTATGGGTGGCTTGAACTCAGAGATTAAGGACACGACCAGCAGCGTATTATTTGAGTCTGCTAAGTTTGCCCGTGATAATATCAGAAAGACATCAAGAGCCGTAGGTAAGCGTTCAGACTCAAGCGCACGTTATGAGAAGGGCGTAGATGAGTATGCAACTGTTATGGCAATGAAGAGAGCACTTCATTTAATTGAGGAGTTAGAGTGCGGTAAGGTTTCTAGTATGCATGTTGATGTGAATACAGGCAACAGTGTAGAGCCAAGAGAGTTAACAGTCAGCATCAAGAAGGTAAATGATGTATTAGGTATCGTTGTGCCAAATGATGATATTCTTCGTATTATGGATAATCTTGCATTTGCACCAAAGATTGAGGGAGATAACTTAATCCTTCAGGTGCCTGCATTCCGTGAGGATATCGAGAATTATCCTGACATCGCAGAGGAAGTAATCCGTATGTACGGCTACGACAAGGTAGTTCCTACCTTTATTCCATCTGCAAAGGTTACAACAGGTGGTTTGAACCTTCAGCAGAAGAGTGAGCTTAGATTGAAGAATGCACTTTGCAGCGTTGGTGCATATGAGTGTATTCATTATTCCTTCTTCTCACCTTCAGACCTTGATTTATTAAGACTTCCTGAGGATGCCGTAGAGCGTACAGCTATCAGACTGGTTAATCCAATCAGTGAGGAATTGTCTCTTATGAGAACAACACTTGCAGCATCTATGATTAATGCAATTGTTCGTAATCAGAAGAAGGGTAACCTTGAGGGAAGATTATATGAGATTGGTAATGTATTCATGCCAAAGTCACTTCCACTTACAGAGTATCCTGACGAGAGAGCTAAGCTTTGCGTTGGTATCTTTGGTGAGAAGGAAAGCTTCTTTACAATGAAGGGTATCGCTGAGAAGATTGCAGACACCTTACATGTAGAGTTCACATATGAGAACATGAGCAATACATTCTTACATCCATACCAGACAGCACGCATTATGTGTGAGGGTAAGGAGATTGGTTACTTCGGTAAGCTTGCTTACGATATCGCAAGTGATTGTGACCTTCGTACACAGGTATTTATCTTGGAGATGGATTTGAAAGAGTTATCTTGCTACTATGGCAAGAAGCCTGTATTTACTCCGCTTCCTAAGTTTGCTGAGGAGCAGAGAGACTTGGCACTTGTAGTATCTAAGGATGTTACCTGTGGACAGATTGAGTCTGTTATGAAGGAAGCTTGCAAGTATATTACAAAGATTTCATTCTTTGATATTTACGAGGGAGAGCAGATTGCAGCTGACCAGAAGAGTATGGCGTTTACAGTTGTATTTACTCCTAAGGATGAGGCATTTACAACAGAGTCTGTAGATGCATTTGTGAAGAAGATTTTAAAACAGTTGAATAAGGCTTATGGAGTTGAGCTTCGTAGCTAATATAGATAATGCCCGCCTTGTGCGGGCATTTTTGTTGCATTCACATAAGAAAACTGATAAAATTAACTTAAATAGTGTGAAAATGGAGGGAATTGTATCATGTTTAAGAAAAATAATACAGCTGTAAGCAGAGATAACGACAAGCAACTTCTTTTGGATGCGATGCATCAAATTATAGAAGGAAATTATACTCCTATTGATACAACACCGTTTTCAGACCCTGAATTAGCCGATACATTTAATGAGGTGATTTTATCATTAAAGAAAGTAAATAATGCATATCTTATGAAAATAAACCAAGGCTTGAAGCTTAGTGGAGATAATTCATGTGTCAAAAAAATGGTGGAACAGGTTACGTCGCAGGCAGCAGCCATTCAAAACATGTCCACATCAAGTAAGGACTTGGAGACATCTATCAGCAGTATTTCAGATGAGGTTGAGCATATCAAGGAAGATGCACAGGTTGCAATTGAAGTATCGCAAAGCAGTGTAAATAATATGAATGAGACAATTGATGCTGTAACTAACTCTGTTACAGAAATCCGAGGCATTAATGATAAGGTACAGGATTTCCATGAGAAAATTGAACAGATTACCAATATTATTGATATGGTTAAAAAGATTGCAAGCCAGAGCGGACTTCTTGCGTTGAATGCTTCTATTGAGGCAGCTAGAGCAGGTGAAGCAGGTAAAGGCTTTGCTGTCGTTGCCACGCAGGTAAGAGAGCTTTCAAGTAATACTACACAGTCGGCAGATGATGTTGTTAAATATGTTACAGAGCTGCGGACAAGTATTGGAGAATTGATTGCCTTAGTTGATAATACATCGAAGCATCTTGAAGAGGGTAATGAAAAAGTGCAGCAGTCTGTTCAGGATATGAATAACATGAGTGAGCATATGAAGCTGATTAACAGTCGTATTACGAATATTTATGAGGCTGTTAATACGCAGACAGAGGTTACAAATGGTTTTGTTCGTTCGATTGATTCTATTGCTGAAAACTATGAAGTTTTGACAAATGACTGTATCACAACAGGTAACCACCTTTATAGAATTGGTCGTTATGTTGATACGACTCGTAATGATATTGCAAAAGGCT
>JAFUKJ010000065.1 GCA_017467805.1 Lachnospiraceae bacterium | reverse complement strand
TTGTATTTCTTGCATAGATGGCAGAACACATCATAGGACTTTGTACAGGAAACAGCTTAGGCAAAAGCTCTGGCACATATCGTTCGATATAAGCAACAACGGCAGGGCATGGCTGTGAGATACCGCCGACAAAATTATTCTTCTGCACATAATTCAAATAACCCCAAGTCGTAATGTCCGCACCAAAGGATACACTAATGATACGGTTTACCCCCAGCTTCTTCAAACCGCCAAGAACACTCTCGTATTCCTTCGGATAATTAGCCAGAAAAGCAGGTGCAAGCAAAATAGAAATCTTCTCTCCTCTTGCAAGTGCCGCAAAGAACTCCTCCGTATCATCCAGATACTCCCTTGCTCCATGCGCACATACATCAAAACAGGCTCCACATGCAATACATTTGTCTCCGTCTACATAGATTGCATTTTTCCCTTCCTCTGTCTCTACTGCTACAGTTGCTCCCATACAGGAACATACACTGATGCACTTATTACAACCAACACAGTTTTCATTTGTGAATACTAATCCTTTTGCAAGATTATCAATTGCCATAATAACACGTCACCTCATATCATCTTTCTATATTGAGAACACTGTAAAATATATAAGCCTGACAAAAGCATACAATTATTATACATTATATCATGTTTTCTTATATTTTGGTATTATTTTAGCAATTTACTATTTATTTGCATTCATCTATTTCAATATCTTCAAGATATTCTTTTCATTCACTCTTGAAAATTCGCTTACTCGATAAGAACGTACCCTCGTATTTACAATGACAGGCATTAGAAATCCGTTGGAAGATAGCTTAGCGCATCGATTGATAACTGTCTTGTTTGTTACACCGAGCATTTTACTTACATCTATCGGGGTAAATTCATACAAACGTTTCTTCAAGATATAAGTCAAAAATTCCTTTTCCTTACTATTCAAATGTGACAAACTGTCCGCTAAACTATCCGCTTCTGATGCCTTAGATAACTCATATACCTTCTTAGAGTACAACTCCATCATTCTCAAAAAGTAATTCACCCAAATCTCAGGATGTGGTGGATTTTCTCTGCCAGAATAATATAATGCTGGAAGTCCCATTTGCAACGAATCATAATATTCATCCGAGTCGTATGCAAAATACTCTTCTAACGACCCAATACCATTAAAACCGTAACCATAATAATCAAGAACATATCCTGACATTAATCTTGCTGTTCTACCATTTCCATCCTCAAACGGATGGATTGTTACCAATTGATAATGTACCACTGCTGCAATGATTAACGGATGGTCATCTGTAGTATTCACATAGTCAACCAGTTCATCTAATAAGTCTGGAATCTCTTTATACTCTGGCGGAATATAATCAGGAACTCCTGTCTCCGAATCATATACAGCAAACAGTACTCCTGGTGGCATTGGACCTCTTAGTCCTATCTTCTCTTTTGATGCGCCCTTTTCAACTAGCGCCTGTATTTCAAGAATCATTTTCTTTGAAAATTGCTCTTTTTGTTTTAATTTCTCTTCCATAACTCCAAGAGCAAGAAAATAGTTACGAACCTCTTGTTCAGGTTTCAAAAAATGTCTGTGTTCGTCTTTATCAATCGCCTCATTCGCCTGAACTTCTGTAAGGGGATTCCCTTCAATCTTATTCGAAGCATATGAACTTTTTTTCTTAGAATTCTTCCTTAATTTATTCCTTGTGATTGGTGGTAAATCAATTGTACTTAATGAAAAACGATTCTCATCTATTATGGAAATTTTCTTTAATATTTCATTTGTAAGAGTAACTTTAATCACACTATCACCTCCGAATACTATGATTATAGTATAACTTTACTCGCAAATTTATTCCATTATTTTTTCACTATTTTTTCACTATTTTTCTTTAAGGAAGATTTAGCACATATGTGCTAAATCTCGCAGACATTCGCCAAATGGCTGCTATGCAGCCTCAATTAACAAAATGGTACAAGGTAAGATAAATCCTACCTTGTACCATTTCTGTTAATTGGCTACTTCGTAGCCGCTTGGCTCATTATAATAACGAATACTCCATCATTTCATACACGAGCTTACTGCCCTCTACAATCTCTGCCGGGAGCAAGGCTCTTGCTACACACTTTAATTCTAAGTCTGGCTCATCGTCCTTCTGTAAATAGGCGTAATCTCCATCAAGACGCGCTACTGTGTAATTGATCTTGTCTAATAACATTATCATTTCCTCCATATAACATATTTATTTTAAAACGTCCTTGAACTGCATATGATATAACTCTGCATAACGTCCATTCTGTGCTAATAAATCTTCGTGCTTACCAATTTCAAGAACCTTTCCATGGTCCATTACTACAATCCTGTCCGCATTAATAATCGTAGACAGTCTATGAGCAATTACGATGGAAGTTCTATTGTTCATCAGCTTCTCAAGTGCCTCCTGTACCAGCTCTTCCGACTCTGAATCAAGCGCGCTTGTTGCCTCGTCCAATATCAGCAGCTTAGGATTTCTGAGGAATACCCTCGAAATAGCAATACGCTGCTTCTGCCCTCCCGATAAACCAATACCACGTTCACCCAGCAAGGTATCGAATCCATCGGGGGTACTCATGATAAAATCATATGCATTAGCTGCCTTTGTTGCCACAATCAGCTCTTCCTTTGTTGCATCTGGCTTTCCATATCGGATATTCTCTTCTATTGTACCAGAGAAAAGCACTGTATCCTGAAATACCATACCTGTTCTTTGATAAAGAGACTCCAGATTAATATCACATAGGTCATTTCCTGCAATAGAAATATTACCTCTGTCAATGTCATAAAATCTGGTAAGCAGATGCACCAAAGTAGTCTTACCACACCCGCTAGAACCTACCAAAGCAACAGTTTCACCCTCACAGATATCAATATTGATATCCTCCAGAGCATAATCTTCATTGTCCTTTTCGTACTGAAACCATACATTTTTCAGTGAAATATTCATCGGCATATCATCCGTCAACGCAATTGCATCTGGCTTTTCCTGAATATCAAGCGGTGTATCTAAAATCTCAAAAACACGATCAATACCTGCAATACTTCTCGCATAGGTAACGTTCAGCTCAGCAAATCGCCTAAGAGGTGTATTGAGGTAACCCAGATAGGAATAAAAGGCAATCAATTCTCCTATTGTCATCTTACCCATCACAATATAATAAGCTGACATACATACAATGATTGCACTAATCACCTCTGTCATAGAACCTGTAACCGCCACACCTAATGCCACAAACCGATTTCGTTTTCCAGTGAATCGATAAATAGAATCTGAATGCTCATGGAACTTTTCTGCCTCATATTGCTCCATATTAAATAGCTTTACCGTCTCATAGCCTGCCATTCTCTCCTGCATATATCCTGAGATTCTTGACACGTCGCTTTGCACCTTCTTACTCACACTTCGAATATGCTTACGAATCTCTTTCGTTATTAATACGGACAATGGCATTGCAATCGCGGCAACAATAGTTAATATGACATTAATCCTTGCCATTAACCAAATATAGATAAACAAAATAATAGAATCAATCCATACATTTGTAGCAACACTCCACACAAAACTATGAATCTGCTCCACATCATTATTGACTCTGGTTACCAGGTCACCCGACTTATTCTGCTTATGGAAGGAAGCTGACATCTTCTGCAAATGCGCATATACCTCACATCTCATCTGATGCATAACGCGATTGGAAACCTCCATCGCACCCGACTCGCGGAAATAAGTAGCAGGAATCTGGACAACTGTATACAGAATTAATAAAAATATCAGACACCGAAAAATAATATTCAGCTTCTCCTGAACACTGATACTGCTGACCAACACATCATCTGTGAAATACTGCAACACCTGTGGCAGTATTAAAGGAAGCGTCAGCTTCAAAACTCCTCCAACCGTGGATGATACTATCAGATACCAGTGTGGCTTTATATAGGTTAATAAACGCAGCACGGTATTTTTCTTTTTTGTATTTTTCACATTGTCCCCTCACCGTTCTTTATGTAACAAAAGGTAATTCCAAGCCTGGAATTACCTTTTCTAAGATTTCTTACGCTAAAATTTCTTTTACAACAGCTGCAATCTTGTCGCACTTGCAATCAGCAAAGAAGTACTCCTGGAACTTCTCACCGCTTAATGCGCCCTTGCAAAGCTCTCTATCAAGCTCTGGAAGAATATCGCAAAGGTCACGATGTGTTACCTTCTTCACTTCATCCAAAATCTTCTTATTTCTCTGCTCTGGAACTACTCTCTCCTTTGGATATCCGCCGCCACCTGGTGTGCAGAATAACTTCTCAAAGATGTACTGAAGATTCAACTCTCCGCCCCATCCGAAGTTCTCAGCGAATGGAAGTGCGATACAGTTACCGTCATTTACCTGAGAGAATAAATAAGCATCCAATGGAGACTCAACATGTCCGCAAAGTACTGCTGGGAATGAGTTACAAGCAAGCATAGCCCCCTCACCTGTACCACAACCTGTGATTACGAAATCAGCTGCTCCTGAATTTAATAATACTGCTGTTAAGATACCAATCTGAACATATGTAAGCTGGTTAGCATCCTCTGCAGAGTACATACCATAGTTCACTACCTCATGTCCCATTGGCTCTACAACCTTCTTCAAGGTCTCACAAATCAAAGCATTCTTAGCTGCCTGACTGTTCTCATTAATTAATGCGATTTTCATTTCTCATACCATCCTTTTTCAATTTCGATAGTTTGATTGTAACATATCTGTATGGTTAATCAAAGACTATTTATGTCAATCGTAGCATTTTCTCGCTTTTTTCAACAATAACCTGTGAAAAAAGCTTGTATTCTTTGTGATTTTACACATTTTTAACAGAAGATGTAGTATAATGTAATTATTCAGAGTACATAGGAGGTTTGGGCATTGTCAGAAGAACTCACGACATCAAAAATTCCAAGAGAAGACTATGAACAACTCATAGACCCATATAAAGAAGCCATGACGCGTTTAGAGGTGCGTATCAATGGATTAAATGAAGACTATCGTAAGAAATATCGTGACTATCCAATTCATAACGTACAAGCAAGAATCAAAAGCAAAAAGAGCATAGAAAACAAATTAAAATCTAGAGAATTAGAAGTATCCGCTTATTCTGCCAAGGATAATCTGACGGATATTGCAGGTATTCGTGTTATTTGTTACTTTATCGAGGATATCTACAACATATTATCCCTAATCAAAGAACAAACCGATTTATTAATATTAAAGGAATCCGATTATATCAATTACCCTAAGCCAAGTGGCTACAAGAGCTATCATATGGTACTGGGCGTACCTGTGTATCGTGTAGAAGGTATGCAATACTATCCTGTAGAGATTCAGTTCCGTACACTGTCCATGGATTTGTGGGCAAGCATGGAGCACCGCATATGTTATAAGGATGAAACATCTGAAGAAACTCTATACGCATTTCGTCATTACGCCAGTGAGCTTGACGAGATGGAGCGCCGTATGAAACAGCTTCTTACGGAGACACGTAAGGAAAATCCTAAAGAGCCTATGATGTAAAAATATTATCCAAACTTAAAAATCCACCCTCGTTCTGAGAGTGGATTTTTAGCTTTAAAATACTATCTACAACCTGCAGCTATCAAAAATAAATAAATCAAACTGGTCTTTAGCCTTTTCATATTCTTCCTTGCTCTTGATTGTCCATGCAACTGACAAGCCGCCAAGTAAACGACATGCCTGTCTGGACACATTTCCTGCATCACTGTGCTTAAATGCAATAAAGTCAGGTCTGCCAAGGAAATTGGTAAGCATAATGCCTACCAGCCAATACATTGGCTTCTTCTTATACACATCATCCTTCCAATAATCCATACATAGCTGGCCTCTTACAATATCAGGACGCTTGAACCGATACCAGCGCACAGCAAAGGGATGAAAGGATTCCATGCAATACACACCTTCGTAATTCTCTAATAACTCATTTCCAAGTTCGCAAACCTTCACATCAGGTCTGTCCATCTTATATTCAATAATAATCGGTGTCTTTCCGCCAATCACCTCGAGCGCCTGTGCCAAGGTCGGAATGGTTTCCTGTGAATCTGCAAGCTTCATGCTTTGCAGCTCTGCTAACGTATAGTCCCAGACATTGCCTTCCACACCGCACATCCTCTCCAAGGTTGCATCATGGAAAACAACAGGTATATCGTCCTTGCTTAACTGCACATCAAGCTCTATTCCATATCCCGCCTCCACTGCCTTTGCAAATGCTGACAGTGAATTCTCAGGACTTTCCGACGCATTATCGAACAAACCTCTATGAGCATAATGTATTCCCATCAAAGGATTTCTGTCTGCCTTTTTAAAGATTCTCGGACATATCAAAAAGATATATATCACTAATAAAACAACTATAATCTTGACCGCAGTCATGATACTCCTCACCTTCTATATAATTTTACCCTAATCTTCCACATCAAAATTCTCTAAAACACTCTTCTTCTGCTCTGGCTTGGAATCTCCATGCTTTACCATTGAAAATGTTACAAATGCCAGAATACAGAACACAACTGAATACGGGAACAATGTTCTATAGGATACATGCTCTAATAAAAATCCCGACATAATCGGTGTTAACACCTGCGCCGACATAGAGAATGTATAATAATAGCCTGTGTACTTACCTACATTTCCTGCTGAACATATCTCTACTACCATCGGCAATGAATTCACACCAATAGCTGCCCAAGCAAAACCAATCAATGCAAAGAAGAAATTCATGCTCACATGATAATTGGTATAAAAGCCTGCAATCAAAAAGCAAAGTCCAAGCAGAATAATGCCCATCTGTATTGTCTTCTTACGTCCAATTCGATTAGAAATAGCTCCAATCGGTAAATAGCTGATGACTGCTGCCACAGTTGCTACCATAAGACAATCTGCATAGCCACCGCCTTCTACATTCCAAACCGTAGTCGCATAGCGAGAAAATGCTGTCGTTACTGCATTATAAGCCATAAACCAGAAGGATACTGATAATAAAATCAGGATTAGACTCTTCTTCATATCAGGTGGAAGCTTTTCGTCGGTTGAGTTCTTCTCCTCTTCTACCTGTTCCTCAATCCC
Source organism: Lachnospiraceae bacterium (assembly GCA_017467805.1). GTDB lineage: Bacteria > Bacillota > Clostridia > Lachnospirales > Lachnospiraceae > COE1. Next base: position 61,157 of record JAFUKJ010000065.1, on the reverse strand, counting down.
AAGCTCTACTCTAAGCTTTTTCTCCTTTATCGTTAAAAAAAGAACTACAACGCTTACCAACATCAGCAATCCTACTGCCATAAACAGCGGCTGATAATTTGGAGTATCGCCTTTTCCTACTAATACCTTAATCATCACAAGCGAATATACTGCACCTAATGTACCAAGCAGATTAATAATCGCGTTTGCTGTACTTCTAAGCGGCTTCTGGGTCAAATCAGGCATCAGTGCAATTGCAGGCGAGCGATAAAGTCCCATAGATAACAACAGAAAAAACAAGCCTACTACAAACAATACAAGATTACGCGTATTATCCGCATATGGAAGTATCATCAAAAAGCAAAGTGCCAATGCTGTTCCACCTAAGATGAACGGCATTCTCTTACCTATAGGTGTGTCCACTTTATCAGAAATCATACCAAAAACAGGTAATAAAAATAAAGCAAGCACATTGTCCGCTGCCATAATGAAACCTGTAACTGTCTCTCCTAAACCAAAGCTATTCTTTAAAATCAACGGTATTACATTGTCATACATCTGCCAAAATGAGCTAATTGACAGGAATGCAAGTCCAATTAATACGGTTCTCTTATAATTCAATTTCATGTATCTTTCCTCCCAAAATGCATGATATATGGCTCATTCTATCATATCATGCTCAAAAAACCTATCCCTCAATCTTGAGTTTCTGATTTTGAATACAAATTACCTCAGATAATTTATCCATTAATACTTTGTTAGTATCTGGCATCGTATTGTTAGAGGCTGACTTGATTGCCAATATCATCTGTTCTTTCCAAAGAGGAATTGTATTAAGCAAAATAGTTTGAAGCTTCTGAGCCATCGTAGTTTGATTAGACTGAGCGAAGCGAATCAAAGCTTCCGATTGTACAGACACAGCTTCTGTAAGCAACAAAGCCTGCATTCGTTTCTCCAGCTTATCAATTTGCGTGTTCAGTTTAACGACCTCTAAGACATCCTGTTCAAGACCAGATACAGCTGCTTTATTTTGAAGTTGTACAAGAAGCAGTCTGCAGTCATTCAATTTTCTATCAGCTGCAATAATCCGAACCTTTAACTCACGAAAAAATACCGTATGCATATGGTTAAGCTGACTAATCAAGGCACAGTTCTTCATAAGCTGTATTTGATGCTTCTGAAGTGTATCTGTAAGGCTGTCAACATTTTGTTTGGCTCGACAATACTTTTCTCTCATGTTTTTCTGCTTCTTACTCCTGAACAAAGTAACTCTATTATTCTCCTCTTCAATGTCTCTCAAATAAGCCACGGTTGTATCCAGAGTGCTGCCAATATTTTCCATACCCTGAGAATAAATACCAGAAAGCATTCTTTCTGATAATTCAGAAAGCTTTTTTTGTACATCCAAACCATACTCTATGATAGCAGCAGAATCCGATAAATCAATTGTAGTATAATATTTCTCAACTTCTTGTAATTCCTCTTCTGTCAAAGCACTTTCAGAATTATCAGTCATTATCTGACTCATATATGTCTCACTCAATTTTTATGCTCCTTCGACTCTTGTGTATAATTGGGCACGGAAATCATCTCCGAAAGATGTAGCTTCTCCAAAAATGCATCCGCATCCGCATAGATGTTTTCGCCATATATTTGCATGGAATCCGGATCACTAATTAAAATTGCATCCTCTGGAATATCCATAAGTTCCCTGGCTAATTGCTCATTGACTAACTGCCCATAAGTCATATGCCATTTTTCACGAAAAGGCATAGATTCTTTCACTCTGCTAATCACTCTACGTAAAAATTCTTTGCCACATAACGGATAGTAACATTTTTTTACATCAAGAAGTTCGCCAGGCTTTTTTAGTCCAATGTTCACTACAAATATTTCATTATGTACAGCACATATTTCAAACACTTTAAAATTTACAATATAGTCATTATTTTCTAATAGCTTAATCAGATTAAGTGTCAGAATACCACGATTACGAATCTGAGCCTCCGTAGTGTTGTTATTATAAGCCAGATTGATATATACCGTAATCAGCTTTTTGGGCTTTACTCTATCCATACGATACATGGAAAGAGGAGCACCAGCTACGAAAGCAGGTACATTAGGGCGTGAACCAACAACGGAAGGCCGCGGCCTTCGACTTGGAACATGACGTAAATTAACCCTGTCGATATCTCTCTTTAGCTTAATAAACATAGAAAAATCTTTTTCATAACCACCAAGACAATAATCAATGGCTATATCTAACGGTTCTCCTGCAAACGCTTCAGAAAAGGTCATACTTTTCTGTGTGGCAAAGGTAAAGTTATTCAAAGTCGGATTAGATGATAAAAACAAATACAATTGACTTAGTGAAGGGAAGGCTGCCCGATATATATAGTTTTGCTCCGCTCTTTCAATTGTAAGGAATGGACATTCCTCAGGACGTACTCCATAATTGATTTTACCCATACTATCTCGAGCCGCCTTTCTTCCTTAAAGATTCAATCATCGCGTCAAACATCGTGTAAATTGCTTTTGCATCAGGGTAAGACTTAATGCTTTCACCTATGTGCTTTTTCAAGAATGTCAAATAATCCATATCCTTAGTCTGAATAAATTCATAATTAAGAATTCTAGCCATATCAAGACTCTTATTGTCCAGATATTTTTTAATTCTGGCAGCATCTCTTGTCGTAACGATTCCAGGAGCTGCACAATCGTTCAAATTTCCCCACGCCTCAGTTGCCTGACGGAATAATACTACAAATTGATACCAGTCCTTATATTTACCAAGAATTTTTTCTTCCACAGCATTATCGTATCCCACATAGATAGGCGTAAATCTCTGCTGTACGGATTCCTCAATTTTTTCACGCGTATTATAATTGGCATCTGCTCCATTTCCAGCAGTATTACCAGCAGCAATAATGCGGAAATTACTATGTCTTTTAACATTTTCACCGTTAGGAAAACTATAACCTGCATCTGTTTCTGAAGATAAAAAGGAATTCAACTTTACAGTAGCACGGCTATTACCATTATCCAACTCGTCACAAAATGCAATTTTGCCATATTTGTAGCAACGATAGAAATTAGGCGTACTATATCCTCCAGTTGCAGTCTGGAAGCCTAAGATATCATATTCTTCATTGATATATCCAATATCAATATAATCAAGGTTTAATATTTCAGAAATCTGTTTAATCATAAACGTTTTTCCACATCCTGATGGACCAATTAAGTATGGATTGGCGTTTTCCATAAGCACAGTAATCACATCATCAAACATTGCATGGAAATGTTCGCCTCGCTGGATTCTTCGCTGCTTTTCTGCTTTTACCATACCAAATCTCTGTTCAAACGGAATCGAAGGGTCAAGCATCGGATTTACTGTAGGTATTACAGCTGGTTGAGTATCCTCAGACGAATCCACCGCCAAAACAACACTTTGTGCAGCCGTAGATACGTTCTCTGTAACCACAGCCTCTGTCGCCTTTTTGGCTTCCAACCCTTTGGTAAGGGCTTCGATATTGACAGCATTTAACAATTCTAGTTTGGATATCTTTTCATATAATTCATTGCTTTCGTTGGCTTTTGCTAAGATATTAGCTAAGTGTTCATCCGTACTTACATAATTATTGAGTTTATCCAAAGCATTTGATGCTTCCGTATTAATTCGCACCAGCTCGGCATTAGCAGAAGCAGCAATGGCTCTCGCCATAGTTCTTAATTCGTTAAGCTTTGATTCAGACTCCTTAAATAACTGGTCTAACAAAACATCTTTTTGTAATATCACTTCATGACGCTGTGTTTCCAAAAAGCTTTGATAAGCAGCATTGATATCTTCCTTGGCACTTATTGCTTTTGCGGTTAATAAGTCCGTTTCACGCTTTGAGATACTTTGTATTGTCTCCGTCGTATCCTTCATAATACGATTTAATTGCTCACTTTTTTTGTCAGCCTGTGTCAAAATACCCAGCGTCTGATTCAAAAGAGCATTTGCCTGCAGAAGTTGATGTTCTGCTTTCGCGACATCTGCTTCGTCTATATTATAGATACCAGCCATTCGTTCCACTTTTTGAAGGTTCTCTTCTATAACGCCTGCTTTATCAGCAGATAAAAACAGCATCTGTGTTACCTGCTTCATATTAGCAGTATATGTAGCATCATCTACAAAATATTGTCTTACTTTCAAGCCATATTGAGAAATATGATTCAGGCATTCTTTGAATTTCCTGGCATCTGTAATTGTGCTCATATATTCAACATAGTTTTGCTTATTGCTGAAGGTTGACATCAGTTTCACATCAAACAACTCTAAGACAGACAGACTATTCGGTTTAAAAAAATTCACAAATGCATATGCAAGATGAGGAAAATCATCTGTATTTACACCGTAAGGAAACATTTTCTGATAGATATCTTCCGCTTTTTGAATGGCAGTATAGTATGTATGAATACTATAATCACGTGTGTTTTGCTGCATAGTAGAAAACATCTCCACAAAAAGCTCAAGTGGTTGAATGACTGAAAACTCAGGTCTTTTGGCTATTACCTCCAAATACTGAAAGAAAGCACTATCATAAGCATGGGTATTTTCATACTCATTTTTCATCTGACGTATCATAGCTTTTAATCTATTCTGTGATTCCATATCTTTTTCATATTTTTTATCAAATAAACTCATTCCTGCATTTCCTCCGTTGTATGATAAAAGTATTTATCTTCCAAGTATTCCTTGTAATCCCAGCCCGAATAATATCCAACAGGCATAAAAAATGTCTCTATTTCGTTACGTTTATCGCCATAGTAAATTTTTCTCATAACAGCACCATCCGTTCTGAGTTTTAAACCATTTGACTTGTCTTCTACTAAACCATAAGAATATTGTCTTAAGACAAACTTACCCTGATATTCATTGACGTAAAGGTTATCATAATCGTTTCGATTGTACTGTTCATCTTGGGTATGATTATCACGATAAATGATAAAATCATTCCAAGGAAGCCGATAAATAGCTGCATATGTAAATACAGAATCCACATCTGCTAAAAAAGCTTTTTGCTTCAGCGCACACTGTAAATGTTCTTCCGTATAGGTAAGTTGTTCTAAAGGCTCATCTTGATGGTATACCGCTTTTTTCTCAATATAAATAGTGGTATAAGCTTTCATCTGCTGGTTGTTTAATTTAAAGTAGCTTTCTCCGAAAAGCTCCATTTTGGCATTTTCGAAAATTATACTTAGTTTGTCTTCACTATATGAAATCTCGAATTCTATATTACTAAAGTTATGCATAAAGTTGCCTACTGCTATTTTATAATCATGATCATTTAACATAGTTATCCTAACAGGCATAATAAATGTTTCATTACCATAGGTCGCGTTCATCACGCAGTTTCGATGCCAGCCAACTGACTCCTGACCAAACTTAATTTCCACATTCCACATATGATATAACTGATGTAAATAATATTGAAGCATCGGAATTAAGGTATCCCGAATAATGCCATCGGATGCAAAGCGAGGACATAAGACACCTTCTTGTCTGGCATAAAATTCTCCAATTCGATTAAAAAAAGAAGTATGATGTATATCGCGTGTTATAACCTTATCCAGAATTTTTCTTGCACTATCTTCTATTACAATAGAATCTTTATCTTCACATTGAGAATACAGAGTAAGTATTTTTTCCATTAGAAGATTATAATTTTCATCTAATGCACACAAATTGATCTGTTTATTGTCACCATAATATGCAGCTATGGCATCATTACCATTCAGCTGATAGAGATGAATCATTTTCAAATCACTGATTTGTCTGATTTCAATTTCTTCTTCGCTCATAAATCTATACATTGTTGTTACCTCTACTGAAGAATTTGTCGTACTCTTGCATATTAACACATTTTATGTCTAGTTGACATAATAGTAGCTACTTTTTTATCTACCTAGTTAATCACACCTGCTGCCGTCTAAAAACAACTGGAGTTCTTATATTTATTCAATTCAATATACCAACTGTAACCTTCAAAAATCAAAGTATGTTTCTCAGATGCCCAGACATCCCGCAATGTATCTTCAAACCACTCTTTCACTTCCTCAACACGCTTCTGTCCTGCGTCTATCTGTGCATTTACATTGGATTGAATCATCATAAAACGAATGAAAGAATCCTTATCAAATTCATGTGTTAACTGATACTGCACCTGTTTAAGTATCCGAAAACCATCAATGAGATTAGCATCTGTCCAAGTATATTCCTTACGTGGTGGCTTTGGGAAAGTTTTTAAATATTTTTCCTGATACCACTTGGTGTAAGCTTCGTTATTCTTCATGCGGTCAGATATCCAGAAATCATAAATACACAGCAAGCCTTTGTCACACATAACCTTATGCAAACTATGTAAGAACTTTTCTTCATCTACCCAGTTAATTACTCCTGCTGCTGTAACAATATCGAAGGTATTCACCTCAGCTATCGTCGCTTCTGCCGCACTCTGCTCAAAAATATACTCTGACTCAGGATAAAGCACCTTACATACCTTTATCATTTCCTCTGAAATATCTGTACCTGTGACCTTGTCACATATTAGTTTTAAAGCTTTTGTTGAGAGACCTGCACCACATCCCACATCTAATCCATTATGAAAATTATCCTTTATCTGTAAATCCTCTCTTAGTCTTTCCATCACCTGTGGATGCAACCAAGGTCTATCCTTAGCATAGCCTTGTGCAATACGTTCAAAGTCAAATGATTTGTTGTTCATAATTAATGTCTCCAATCTCTCAAAATCATCTAATTAACTCTATAAAAGAGAACATAGTCAACCTACATTCTCTTTCAAAATCTACTATATTAATCCTTGTCTAGCAAATCCAAAAGTTCAGGAATGTCATTTTTTAAAGTTTCATATACTACATTCAAATCCACATTTCCATAATCATGTACAATTCTGTTGCACATACCACTCATTGCATTCCATGGTATATATTATTCTTTCTATTATCCATAAATTCGTACTCCATCTTTTAGTATTTCCTCTGTTAATTCCAGATTGTCTTTTAATTGATTTATATCGAGAACATCTACCCTTTTTCGAAGTGCAATCCGCAATTCCTCAACTAATCCATAAAATTTCAATCCTTTCACATTTGATGAAAGAAGCAAATCAACATCACTAGTAGGTGTAGCCTTATCTTTAGCATAAGAACCAAACAAGTAGCAAAAGCTTACATCATACTGCTCCAATACTTTTGAACATTTTTTCTCAATATCTTTTATGGTCAATACTCCATGATCTTCATCGATAAAGTTAATTTTTTCTAACTGCTCAATAATATACTTGTATTTAATTGTTCCTTCCTTATTTTCATCATTTTCATATGATTTATAAGAACGCAATGAAATCCCAACTAAATCTGCAACTTCTTGTTGCGTCATGTTTTTATCTAATCTCATTTCTTTGATCTTACCCATATTTACACCTCCACATTCATATTAGTGCAGAAATTGCACTTTTGTCAAGACTTGGTGCAATTCTTGCACTTAATATGCTATAAGTAGTATTCTCCAATATATAAGAAAAGATACCATAAAACCGAATAGGCAAACCTTTACATAGGTTTGCCTATCTACTTAATATATTATTCTGTCTCACTGTTCATATATAACGGCCATCCTGTAGTCTGTCCCATGGCTGTTACTGTTGTTCCCACACATCCCTTATTATCAAGCCATGACACGCCTACCACACCATAGTAGGTATCATATCCGTCTACTACTAACTTGATGTAATTATCGCCATACATCATCCATGTACCTGTTGCACTTCCGCTGATAGTTCCATCTGTATTGAGATTCACATATATTGCCTCTGTTGTCACATATGGGTCACCCGCAAGCACCATCTGGAACTCTCCGTTCTCTGCAAATGACAGGAACTCTTCCTGTGTTACAGGGCGGTCAACCTCACCTGCGTAGCGGTTTGCATTGATGACAATATCACCAACAGAATTAATATAGTACTGATGTGCCTGCTGCATGAACTTTGTACTTGATGCTGCCAGTGGATGTCCATTATCACAAGCTCCAGTCTTATCTGCCTGATAAGCCAATGTTCTAACCATAAGCTGTGCAATATTGACACCATCGCTTGTAGTATATAAATCACCATGCCCTGGTGCATGAATATCAAAATCATAATCAGCCCACTTGAAGGATGACATCGCAATATACTCCGTACTTCCCTCGATGCGCTCTGCAGTTGTAATATAGCCTTCTCTATCCAAATCCTTTCGATAACCTGACAATGGTGGGAATAAGCCCGTTACAAGCTCCTTACCAATCCAACCAGATGCCATAGGGTCACCGCTTAAGTTAGTAAATGAAGTAATATCATCACTCTTTGCTGTAAAAAGTACATAGTTTCTTGATAATACACCAAGACAAGTCATCAGATAATAATAATCGTCCTTAACCTCTGTTACTGTACCATCTTCAGCCACGATAGGAACATCATACTGATGTGTAATCAAGCTACCCTCTGCACAGTAGGTCATATGTCTTCCATAGTACGAGTGAACATCACCAATACCAGTTGCTCTTGCCTCTTCCATATAGGTATTAATGATATCCTCTGAAAGCCACTCATTGATACCGTCCTTACGAAGTCCTGTCTCAGGGTCAAGCTCTATCATATAAGTACCCGCGCCAAAGGAACCAAAGGTTAAGTACATATTACCGTCTGCATCATATACTACCTGTGGGTCAAGTGCTACCACATTGTAATATAAAGCATCCTGCGCGTAATCACTGATAGACTGCAAAATACATCCCACATACTGGAAGGAACCACCCTCTAAGGTTGGCGACCACGCAAGCACTGTACATACTCTGTCATGCTTTTCTTCATCCACTGCTGAGTTTACCACACATGTATATAACCAGTATCCACCATAAGAAGCAGGCACAATATCTGCTGCCCAATACTGGCACTTAGATGCATCCTTAAGCATCCAATCATTCATCTCGGTCCAGCCATACTCTTCCATCTTATCTGCGGAAGGTGTTGTATAGCCAAGATGCTCCCAATGGAACAAATCGGTAGAACGGCGAATCTGATTACCGCCCTCCCAGCCTGTCTGTACCATATAGTAGTAACGCTGTCCGTCAATCTCTACCTCTGTTAAGGACGGATCATGAACATTGCAGTTACCGTCATACTCATTCCAAAGGAACTCAAACTCACCATTATCCATGGTTTCTTTATCAATATCATAGTCAGGGTCTGAAGGATAGGCTGCGGCAACATTGACGGATACTGTAAATACCACATCACTGCCCTTCTTCAAATCCAAAAATACCTTGCCATTCTTAGCAGCACTTTGATTTGCGGTTAATGTATTACTTGCCTCATTCCAAGCTGCCAATTCTTCCACACTGATACTTGCATAATTCTCATCAATGGCAGACACCTCTACACTGTCTACTGCTCCTTCAACAAGCTCAAGAGTATAAGTCTTCGCATCCTCTGTCAGATATCCAAGCGAAAGGTTGTCATAGCAAATCGTCGGTGTAATCTCGCTTGTCACATACTTCTTGCTGCCGTCATCATTACGGTTAGCCGCTACCTTCACATCATAATCCATCGGCACAAGGTCAGATGAGGTTGGTGTAAATACATAGCCTGTCTCCTCTACTACCTGTGTTTCCTCTGTCTCTGTTGTCTCTGCCACAGATGCCGACTCCACCTGTGTCGAAGACTCAACTGCTGTCTCTGGTGTTGTACTTGTATCAGTCGTATTCGAGCCACCGCAAGCAGTTAACTGCATCGTCATACATCCCGCCAATACAAGACATAAAAATTTCTTATTCAATCTTCTCATAAAGTACCTCCCAAACTTATGTAACCCATCAAAAATATTGTAGCATATTTTCCCATTTCCGAACAGATTCCTTGTGTATTTATTGAAATTATGTAAACTACATGCTACAATACCCTTGCAACTTTCTTACGTTATCGTGTGAAAGTTTACATAATTTATCTAAGGAGAGAGTTTATATGAGTAAAGATTTATTTAAAAGACCGCAGTTCGTAGAAGATGCAGCCGCGGCCAAAAAAGGAATGAACTGGATACTTGAAATTTTGGTATTCATCGCAGTTTTTTTTGCCTGTAATATGTTTATGGGTATCATTCAGACTCCTGCAACAATGATTATTGCTTTTAGTGACGCAGATTATATGCGTGCTGTACAGTCTGGTGATATAGCTGCCATTATGGAAGCCTCTATGACTATCGCTACCAACAACGTTATGTTTCTCATCATGCTTTTTTCGGAAATAATGATGATTGTTGTAGCCTGCCTGTTCTGTAAATTAATACAGAAGAGAAAAATGTCTACCATGGGATTTGTTAAGAAAGGTATGATAAAAGAATACCTGATTGGTGCCGTTGTAGGTTTTGTAATTTTTTCAATTGCTGTATTAATCGGAGTCGTTACAGGCGGATTAAAGATTGAAGGTATCTCGCCTACATTTTCACTGGGCTTATTTATTCTGTATTTATTAGGCTTTATGATTCAGGGTATGGCAGAAGAAGTACTTTGCAGAGGCTACTTCATGGTTTCTTATGCAAGAAGGTATCCTATGTATGCTGCTATACTTGCTAATGCTCTCGTATTTGCCATATTACATCTCGGAAACAGCGGAATTACTACATTATCCTTTATTAACCTTATTCTGTTTGGAATCTTTGCTTCTGTATATTTTATTCGCAGAGGAAGCCTTTGGGGCATTGGCGCACTTCATTCTATTTGGAATTTTGTACAGGGCAACTTCTACGGCATTCTGGTTAGCGGCAATCCTGTTGACGGCGCATTGCTTTCCACAGCTACAGTCGATGGAAAAGAGCTATTCAGCGGTGGCAGCTTTGGCTTAGAAGGAAGCCTTTCTGTATCAATCGTTCTTATTGCAGGTACATTGATTTTATACTTTTGGAAGAAGAAGCCAATGGAAGCTTGTTAATTAGCAAAGGCGGTTCACTCTTGAACCGCCTTTTATCATACCTGAATTATTTCATTACCTTAAATCTGCTTACCAAATCACTCATAGTAGCTGCCTGTGCTGCAAGCTCCTCACTTGTAGCAGATGTTTCCTGTGCTGTTGCAGAGTTTGCTTCTACAACCTCAGAAATCTTACTGATTCCCACATCTACCTGCTCAATTGCCTCTGACTGCTCTACCGACAAATCACTGATATGCTTTGAAGTTTCAGCAATGTGCTTAACTCCCTCTACTATCAGCTTCATTGATTCAGTTGCCTTCATTGCAACCTTATTACCCTCATCTACTTCCTTTAAGGAACCTTCTATTAAAGCTCTTGTGTCTACTGCAGACTTCGCACTCTGCTCTGCAAGATTTCTAATCTGGTCTGCAACCACCGCAAAGCCCTTACCTGCCTCACCTGCTCTTGCAGCCTCGATTGCCGCATTCAGAGATAACAGATTCGTCTGCTCCGCAATATCCTCTATCTCACCGATGATATTTTGAATCTGTGTCGATGTATCGTTAATACGCTGCATTGCATCCATCATAGCTTCCATCTGTACGCGACTCTTTTCCGCCTCGTCTGCATACTTCTGCGCCTGAGAATATGACTCTTCTACCTGTCTGGTCGTATCCTTTACGCCATCTACAAGGCTATCTACTGTTGCCTGAATCTCCTGAACCGATGCAGCCTGATCAGTACAACCTTCTGCCAATGACTGCGCCGCCTCTGCAAGATGTGTAGAGCCATCTGAAACCTGTCTTGCTGCGTCATCAACCTCTGTCAAGGTCTTGCTCATCTCACTCTTCATCTTACGAATCGCTGTAAGCAGATTCATAAAATCACCTGTATACTGCGCTTCCATCTTTGTTCTAACAGCAAAATTACCTTCTGCCATTTCATCTGTCTGATAGCTTACATCTTCAATAATCTGATTTAATCTGCTCGCCATAACCTGAGCCTGCTCTACCATATCCGCAATTTCATCTTTTGAATCAACTGTTGGAAATGGCGAAGATAAATCACCCTCTGCAAAGCTCTTCAAACGCTCCTGCATCGCGCTTAATGGTTTTTCAATTCCCTTAGAAATTGTCACTGCAAGCTTAGTTGAAATAGAAACTGCCATTACCAGTATAACAATCATTACGATAAATAATATAATTTCCAACATTTCCAGCATATCATGGCTGGCATCGCCCTTCTGCACGTTAACATCCATTAATGCGATAAATGTAGCATCTGCTGCATTATATACATCTGTCAATTCATGAAGTGCCATCTCCTGTGCCTGCGCACATAATTCCTGATCCGTTGTGGCACCAATCTCTAAAACCTGTGCTTCTACCTCGTAATATGCCGCTAAAGCATCCTGAATCGCCGCAAAAGAAGCTTTTCCTTCTGCCGTTACCATAGTAGGCTCAATCAAAGCCATATATTTCTCAAGCTCTGCCACCGCTTCGTCATGCTGCGCCATAGCTTCGTCTATTGCATACTGCTCCTCGTAACCAATTACGGCTCTCGTCGCACTTCGTACCTCCGCAAATTCATTCATGGCAAGTCCAATGTCTCCCTGCGGAAACGCATAATATGTAAGGGTATGACTGTACTGGCTATTCATAAAGAATATGAAAATCATCCCTGCAATTGCGACCGCACTTGTCATAATCAAAATCATTCTGAACGTATACGTCAATCTTGCTTTGATCCTCATCTCGTTTAACTTTGTCTTCATATTCACCACTCCTGACTAAATATATTGTAAGTCTCTGAAAACTCCTTTTATAAACCAATCATCGCTTTCAGAAATCTATTTATATTTTATTCCTTTGACAGTTATTTTTCAATATTTGTGTATATTTTAACGAAGTTTTATTATGCCAATATCTACCAATCTTGTATCGGGAAAAGTTTTATCTTCATACTACTAATAGTCCCATACAAAATGTGATGTATTTATCACTTTTCTATTGACAAGTATAATACATAGTGATATATTTATCACATCAAGTGACAAATATATCACGTGTTTACTAATCTATTTTACACAAAGGAGAATATACTTATGGAAACTACAGGAACAATGAATAAACCCAAGAAAACCTCTCTTGTAAAAAATGCCGCGTGGTCAGCTATTCTCGAGGCAACGTTAGTTGTTATTAACATTGTAATGTTTATCAAGAATCAAATTATTTTCACAGCAGAAGATTATTTAGCACCAGTTCCTCTACCCCTGTTCATATCATCTGCATCGTCTATACTCCTAATCATAATAGGCATTCTAGCTATAGCTCAAACTAAAAATACAGAAAAAGGGGATGAACTTTCATCACACAATAAATACAAAGCTGGTTATATTTCCAAATACATCTGTATCTTATGCATCATATTAGCAATGTGGTGTATTAAGGATTTCAGCTTTGCATTTACAGGCGATTTCATAGATAATTTACGTCTTCCAATCACTATTTTTATGTTTTCACAGCTAGTGGAAAATATTATCTTTATTATCTTAGAGAAATGTAACTTAGAATAGGACGGTGACACCATGCCTACAATGAAAACAAAAATCAAAGAATATCGTGCAAAATTCGACATGAAGCAGGATACCCTTGCAGAGCTTGTAGATGTGCGTCGTGAGACCATTATCCGCATTGAAAAGGGACAGTATAACCCATCCCTCAAGCTTGCCATGGATATTGCCAAGGTATTTGATACCACTGTGGAAGAGCTATTTTCTTTTGAAGAAGATTAGACATTAAAATAGGGATATGTACACTTCCGTCGTTACATATCCCTGTTTTATACCAATTTTTCTATCTCTTCTCCAACAACACCACGCACTCACAATGATTGGTGTGACAGAATAAATCTACAGGCCAAGCTTCCTTCGCCTGATAGCCCTCTCTCTTAAACCATCCAAGGTCACGGCCAAGTGTCTCAGGATTACAAGAGATATAAACAACTCTGGAAGGATTGATATCTGCTGTTGCCATGATAAACTCCTCCGTGCTACCGCTACGAGGCGGATCCATCACTACCACATCAACAGTCTTACCCTCCTCTGCCATCTCTATCATATAATCTGTAGCATCTGCTGCCACAAAGTGGATATTCTGAATCTGATTTCTCTTGGCATTAGCTCTTGCATCCTTCACGGCATCCTTGTTAAGCTCAATACCAAGCACCTTTCCAGCCTTAAAAGCCATCGCCATACCGATAGTACCAATACCGCAATACGCATCTATCACTGTTTCCTTGCCTGTTAAAGCCGCTGCCGCAATTGCCTTCTTATACAGTACCTGTGTCTGCGCAGAATTAATCTGATAGAAGGAATTCGGCGAAATACGGAATCTTAGGCCACATAACACATCCTCGATATATCCAGGTCCATAGAGCGGCTTATTCCTATCCCCAAGCACCATTGTAGTCTGCTGGGAATTAATATTCTGAACAATAGTTGTAATCTCAGGATGACGCTTTCTCAAAGCATCTACAAAGTTATTCTTATGCGGGAACTCAGGCGCAGCAGTTACCAACACTACCATAATCTGCTTTGTAGACATTCCCTTACGAATCAGAATATGGCGCATCAGACCACGTCCCGTATCCTCATTATATACCCAAAGCTTAAAGGAATTAATCAGTTCTGTTACTGTTTTAATAATTGCTGAAGCCTGTGCATCCTCAATCTGACAATCCTCTATTGGAATGATGGTATGCGTACCCTCTGCATAGGTACCTGAAATTACCTTATCCTTCTGTCTGCCGAATACCGCATGTACCTTATTACGATAATGATATGGGTAATACATACCTGCTACATCATGAATCACCTTACAGTGCTTTCCGATACACTCCTCTACCCACTTCTTCTTCTCAACCAAAGTCTCTTCATAAGGTACCTTACCTAAATTACAAGCACCACATCTTTCCACATAAGGACATTTTTCCTGTTTCTTATCCATCTCTAAAATCTTACCTTTCTAAATAGCCTATGACGCTCCAAGCGCTGCAAAGCCAATCTCAATCAGCTTATTTGTCTCACTAAACTGCTGCTTTAATACCGCTCCATCCGTCATCTCATTCGTTTCCGCACCAAGTATTACTGTAATTAATCCCTTTCCATCCTTCACAGCTGCTGTCATAAGACAGTTCTTAGACGCCTTACAATAGCCTGTCTTTCCGCCAATCACATATGGATTATAATAATCGCCTGCTAATATCAGTGCATTCGTATTCTCCAAGGTACGGGCTTTACTTAAGTTTGTCGCTGGAATCTCAACCGTCTTCAAACTAATAATCGTCTGAAAGGTCTGATACTTCATTGCCTCTCGCATAATCAACGACAAACTATACGCATTCGTATAGTGATTATTAGCAGGATAACCCGATGCATTTACAAAGTTCGTATCCACACAGCCAAGAGCTGTTGCTTTCATATTCATCAATGCTACAAAATTATCAACACTGCCTGCCACAAGCTCTGCTAATACATTACAAGCATGACAGTCCGATTTTATCATAACTGCTTCCAAAAGAGAAAGTACATTCATAACCTCTCCTGCCTTCAGACGCGGATTCACATGACTGGCATCACTTGGAACTCCTGCCAGCGCAGTTGATGATACCACAACAGGAGTATCTAATGCAATGTTTCCCTGCGAAATCGACTCTAATACCAATAATGCCGTCATTACCTTCGTAGTGCTTGCAGGCACCAGTCTATCCAGCATATTCTGCTGATAAATGATTTCTCCTGTAGCCATATCTGCTACCAAAGCTGCCTTGGCATCCACAGAAGTGAGCTTATATGCCGTAGTACCTGTCTTAGTAGACAATGCACCGCTATGTGCATAGTAGGTTACTCCATTTACCAGAATCTGATAATAACCGTTTGATGTGATTCCTGTAATCTGAATAGGTAAATCCCCAGGAAATACTGTTGCTAAGGTAGTCGGATCAGGCTCCGTAAATATCTCTGCCTCATCTCCCGTATACATATATGCCGCAAAAGGTGTCACGCTATACTCCGCTGCTGACGCCTTCATGCCACATGTCATTAACACAACAAAAGCTATAGCAAGCGCCAAAACCAACCTACTATAGCCATTTACTCTCTTTAAAACCTTCTGATTCATAATTCTTCTATCCCTCATACCTTGCGTCAGGCACTAAGCCTGTCCGCAAGACTTCCTTCGTAATTCTAAATTCCCTGAAACAATACCTGTATATACTCTCTTAGCAAACGATACACCTCTGTATCTGCAAATTCCCAAAGAGCATTTGCACACTCTCTGTAATACCACGCATGCTTCTTCTTATCCTTTTGATTGAACTTGGTCCAAAGAATCTCACCATCCTGATGAAGCTCTCGAACCAAAGACTCTGCATTCGCCGCCTTATCGGCAAGAAATATCATCTTTACATCTGTCGTAGCCTGATGAATATGCTTAATATTCTCCTGCTTACGAAGCTCCCACGTATCGCTTGCAGGAAGACTTGTCCTCTTATTCTCCGTCTCTGCCTCAAGATACCACGCTACCCTGTCACCGAATTCCTTACAGACCATTTCTAAGGTAACCCATGTATCCTCTACTGTATCGTGAAGTGCTGCAGCAATTAATACTTCTGTATCATCTGTCAGCAGCTTAGCATACTTCATCGTGGTAATAATATGCGTCAGATAAGGAAGCTGTGTACCCTTACGTCGCTGCTTTGCATGTGCTTTCGCTGCAAAATCGTATGCTCTTAGTACTTCTGGCGAATCTCCATCTGTTATTGGAAAGAGTGGTTCTCTTCCATCTTCAATCTCCTGCTGCACCATCTGGTACAGCTTGTCTGGCGTAATCGTATCGTCTGCAACACACGCACTGTTATATCTGCAAATCGGATACCCCTCTTTCGTCTTTCCCTGAAAGCAGGGACATCCAATTCCACATATCATTTGATCCTTCTTATCACTCATCACCGCATGAACAGCTCTGCAATAATACTCTCCCTGTCGGTCAATATAAGCAATATGATTCTTCATCTATATACCTCTATCCTCTTGCAAATTCCAGTATCCAGCCCGAAGCAGTATTACCCTCTTCCGTTTCATATGAGCCGTAGCTCATCTGATAAGAGAACATAACACCCTGTTCTGCCAGCATCGTTTCCTTCAACTGGGACATTACCTTATTCATCTTTGTCTTATCTGAACCTACAGTAGCATTCTTATAGACGGTAATAAACTCATCCTCACCGTATCTCAATGCTCTGTTCAATGTAATCTTCAATTCATCAACACTCATGCATGGTCCCCAGTAGCTCTGCTCCAGATATTCATTGCGATACAGTGTCAGAAAATTACGCATAGACATATAGGTGTACTCCGAATCCTCCTGACAGGCTTCCTCATAAAATGCCTGTAAAGTATCTCCTGTTGTCTGCACGATACAATCCTGCGCCAATCCATTTCCCGCTAAAAAAGAATCCATATATCGAATATACATTGTAGCATTCATCTCTTCAATCTCTTCAACAGTAAAAGAGGAAAGCTCTGCATTGTCATAATACGCATAAGTACCCCTGATGAAATCCTGAATCTGCTCTTCCGTATAAACCACCTTAGCCTCACCCGTAGGCTCCTGTGTCAGAGAATAGCCAGGTACATAGCAAATCGTACCCAAATCTATCTGAAACCAGCCATTCGATGTCACGCCCACTACCTGAACAGGCAGATTAGCGTTAATCGTTGTAACCATTACGGAATTAAAATCAGGTGACGCATAGGCTACCGTACCCTTACAGCTGTACAATACAGCCGATGTCTCCTCTACCGTATACTGCGTCCCTATAAACTCGGTAGCACTTACAGATGCCATCGCTCCTGTTCCTGCAAGCATGGCTGCCAGCAATGCCATCGACATTACCCTAACGACCTTAGACTTCCTGTCTCGTCTTTTGATTCTTCTCATGATGTCTCCCCCTTATGCACGTCTTTTACACATTTATTTCCAAATCCCTACTCTATTCTCTGGCGGTACATACATACCATCCGTCTCAGCGATATCATATACCTCATAAAAGGCATCACATGCACTTAAAACAGCATTCACTCTAACCTTATTCGGCGCATGTGTATCATATCCTAACAAGTATAGCTGATACTCTACCGTTTCCTCACTTGCCCAAATATACGCAAACTGTATGAAAGCATCGCTTAGTGCTGCTGTATCCCCCTCCAAAATTCTGGTGATACATGCCATTGCTCCCAAATCCGCTATATTCTCCGACAATGTTAATGTGCCATTCACAGGCTCCCCTATCACCTTATAGCACTCATAATATTCTACAATCTCCTGCGCAAACTCCTGATAACGCTGATAATCCTCCTCGGTCCACCAGATATTATAATTACCATTCTCATCAAACTCAGCACCATTTGAATCAAATGCATGACTAATCTCATGAGCAATTACAAAACCGATTCCGCCAAGATTTTGTGCATAATCAGCCTCTACATCATAAAACGGGCTCTGCAAAATCGCCGCAGGAAATACAATTTCATTGTTGTTAGGATTGTAATAAGCATTAATCATCTGTGGCGTCATCCCCCACTCATCACGATTAGCTTCCTCTCCTATATCATCGAGCGAATCCTCTATTGATACCTGCATATTTACCAGAAGATTGGATAAAAGGCTTCCACCTTCACTAATAGGCGTTACCTGCATCATTTCCATACTATCAGGCCATTCGTCAGGATATCCTATCTTAACACGAATAGTCTCCAGCTTCTTAATTGCTTTCGCCTTCGTAGTATCGCTCATCCAGTCCTGCTCTGCTATAATTTCCTTATATGCATCGATAATTTCCTCAATCATCGCCTCTACCTGCTGTTTACTCTCCTGATTAAAATATCTATCTACATATATCTTACCAAAATCCCATGGCAGCAAATCCTGAGTCAGATACATCCAGGTATCCTCATCACTGGCACTCTCCGACAAACCATAAAGCATATTTGTCATATTGTCATAGAGCTTAGCATACCCTTCCGTCGAATACTCTGCTACATCATTTAGCATGACAAAGGTCGAAAAATCCTTCAGTACCTGAAGATTCTCCTCCACCAAAAGCGTATTAATCTTCTTTGCCTGCTCCACGTCTATTACCACATAGGTATCTGCTACATCAATACGCAGCCGACTTAACATCTCATCTATATTAATATTGGTATAAAGCTCCTGAAGCTCTTCCTTCGTAAATACATTATAGGTAACAGACGGTGCATAATACTGCTCCGTAGAAAGAGTAGATGCGCAGATGTCCCTCAATAAAACATCTATCTGTCCCTGCACCTTAACCGCTTCCTCTTCAGACATACCAAACTCTACCAACATATCCACCATATATTCGTAATACACATCAACATATGACTGCAGCTGCGGATTCTCCAGATATTCCTTGCCAATCAGGGTATCCGCATACATCAGATAAACGGCATTGCGACTTGAATCCGCCTTATCCTGGTCTATATAATAACCGCCTACAATACTGCTAAAGCCAAACTGCCCACTTAAGTCTGCAAGCGCCTCTACATACTCATCTATACTCTCTGCGCCACGAATCATATCAAGATATGGCTGTAACGGACCAAGTCCTGTCTCATTACGGTTCTCCATATTACTGATACACTCATACATGTCACGAATCTTCTGCTCAGAGCTTCCCTTAGGGTATTCTTCCTTGCTCTTTGACAGCTCACGAATCATCTGCTTCATATCATAAGCAACCACTGCATCCAGCTCTCCGAACCATGACCACTGCGCATCACTCGCTCCAAGCTCTACCTCATCTAAAAGCTCTTCATTAATATATTCATAAAAATCGTCCTGATATCTAACGTTCTCTACGTCTTCAGTAATATAAATCGTTCCATCATCTAATGCGTTCGACAAACGCTTTGCAGTCAAGGAGCATCCCGTTATCGAAAACGCCAGAATGACTGCCACCCCTGAGGCTATCAGCCTCCTCATTACACATCTTTTTTTCATTACAAAACCTCTTTACATAATATTTTACCTTAAAAAAAGATAAAGTACAATAAATACCTTATCTTTTTCATTGATTTACATTTTATGCAATTTTCACTAATTGTAGAACTACTTTCCACACCATCATCTCCCCAAATTCGGGTTTGTCGACTTAGCTCGGCGCCCGCACTAACTGGTTTCATTCGAAAGCTGTTAGTGCTTGCACCTAGGTAATCGGATAAAAGCGTATTAGAAAAGGGAATTTGTAAATATAGAAAAAATAGTTCTTTCACTTCACAAATTTTCGAGTTTTTCTGTGAATACAAGAAACATTTTCTTGTATATTCACAAAAACTTCTATTTTACCCATGAAAACAAGCAAAAGCAGGCTAAAATTGTGAAGCCTGAGATGATTTTTTTCTATATTCCCAATTACATTGTTTTAGCTGCTTTTAATCACCTAATCACAAAAGATGTATTTGTTGTACGCGCAGGTACTCTGTCCTGCTCCACACAAGGAAAGAACTATGGATTTATAAGCAAAAGTATTGCGGAGAGTAGTTAGTTATTCTTGTCGTTTTTGAGATACATAGCAAGCCGCCGCTTGGACGAAGGCGGCAGATGGATTTGAGACATGGATGTCGAATATCCATCGGTTGTGTACGTATTCGAACATTTATATAAAAACGCTTAGAATAACTCTACTCGTGGCGTCTACTTTTGCGTTAAACCATAGTTCGTTCCGTGGAGAAGGCCAGAGTACCGTCCGCTAGTCCGACAAACCCGAATTTGTACATAAAAAAGCTCTCGCTAAAAGCGAGAGCTTAGTTGTTATACTTATGGTATCAAAGTTCACATCTCCAATTATGTCATTCCATGCAAGCCTTAAACCGTCTAATCTAGTAATCATTCAAGTAAAATATTCAAGTAATAAAAGTTATGTCGTTCGGTTTGGAAATGCAACTGTTAAATTCCATATCCGATATAACAATTGTAGTATAGCATAGGTTTACAGAATATTCTATAGGTAAACTGCACTATTTTAATTGTGCGATTTACATAAGTTTTTACTTCTCTCCCTAAAGCACTCTATCAATTCCCTTATTTTCATACATTCTTTACACAGTTCCTAACATTTGCCAAAGTTTCACAAAACATTCTTTTAATTTTTGTCATTCTACACAATTATGTAAACTTTCAAATTTATTTTCCGAATTGTACTTGAAATCAAAACACTTTTTATGTATTATTAGGAAAGTCACTACTAATTCCCCAAAGTGACATCAATTAATTAAAATGGAGGTTCCCATGAACGAGATTTCTTTTACAACCCTTAAGAATGATTTTGACAACGTATGTAACCAGGTAAATGAAAATAAAGAAGCGGTTACTCTTACCCTAAAGAATAACCGCAAAGTTTATATAATGCCGGAAGAAAGCTACGACTGTATCGAACGTTTCGTAATCAGTCCAGTTTCTACATCTTCCTGTTCATTTGGTCTGCGGTAGACAATAACCTGTACTACTGCTGCCAAAATCAATGCGAGCATTACATCCACTACAGAATGTTGCTTCAAAAACATTGTAGAGAGAATAATGAGGAGTCCCAGTACCTGCATTCCAAAGCTCACAAGCTTATGCTGTCTGAACTCCTTTGCTCTCGCTACTGCAATCATCACTGCGATAGAATTGTAAACATGAATACTTGGCAAAATATTCGTTGAAGTATCTGTCTGATACAACAAAGAAACCATATATGTAAATATATTATCTCTCTCGAAGCTCTGCGGTCTTAATCTGTGACCATTCGGATAAATCGCCGATACCACAATAAATGCCGTCATACCAATCATCAAAAATACCGCAAGTCTATTCGTTTCATCACTTTCCTTAAAACACAAATAAATTACAGTCAGCGCAACATAGAAAAACCATAACAAATACGGCACGATAAATATCTCACAAAACGGAATATAACCATCCAATCCCGAACGTATAATATGGTATGTCGTCTTTCTTTGCTCCAAAAAGAAAAACGCTGTCAAATATACCAACATATAAATCCCCATAATAATGAGTATTTTATATCTCTGGCACAATTTCTTTATCTTCTTGTTCATTCCTTTATCACTTTCCTTATACTCCCATACATTGTAGCTTGAATGTATTGTATTGAAGTTTCATTACAATTGTATGCCTAAACTAACTTGTCCTAGAATCCAAACTCTTCAAACCAATGTAAGCCTTCTTCTTCGATTGCAAAATACTTATTCACAGTCTCTGGAGACTCTGAACGCTTCTTATGCTTTGATGCCTGCACCGAAACCTCATATGAATTACCTTCGATATATGCAATACACTTACAGTGTGACTTAGACATCGTCTCGTGCAGCAATACATACTTCTCACTTGCCATCGGCTCTACCTGCTCTAAGTTCTCAATAAATGCCATATATGCAAAGCCCTTCTCATCCTGCCACTGCGCAGAAAGCTCCATAATCGCATCAATCAAGCCCTGAACATCATCTGCAGATGCTACACCCTTTCCTCTGGAATATACAATTCGTCTTCCATCTTCATTAGTCCATATCTTAAAAATACCATTCTCAATCATTTTACACCTTAACCCTTTCTCCATTTTGCACAATTAACAAAACCTATTGTAGCCGATATATTGACAATCGGTCAATATATGCACACACTTTTATACAATTTTCATTTTCTCTTAACAAAATACTATGCAAATCTTAATTATAACCAAATTTCCCCTACTAAATTTCATGAATTTTTTTCCTTAAATTCCATATTCTAATCTTTGATAATTTCTATTATTTCATATAAAATGTTTGTTGAGTGTTGTTTCAGTTTAATGGAGGTTACACATGAAATTTGATATGCATTGTCATACAAAAGAGGGGTCCCTTGACGGTAAAATAACGATTGCCGAATATATCGGTCTTTTAAAGAATCAAGGGTTTCAGGGAATGGTTGTGACTGACCACAATTCCTACAATGGCTATCGAAAGTATAAACACTGTTTAAAAAATAATATCTCCGACTTTGTGGTATTAAAGGGAATCGAATATGATACCATAGATGCAGGACACATCCTTGTTATTATGCCAGAAAACGTAAAGCTTCCGCTTTTGGAATGCCGTGGACTTCCTGCCAGAATTTTACAGGAGATTGTTCATTTTTATGGTGGTATCTTAGGTCCTGCTCACCCCTTTGGTGACCGTCATCTAAGCATCACACAGACTAAATTCTATAAAAAACATCCTGAGCTTATGGCTAATTTTGATTTTTTGGAAGGCTTCAATGCCTGTGAAGATTTGGAGTCTAACGTACACGCCAAGGCACTTGCTGCCAAATACAATCTACCAACAACAGGTGGCAGCGATTCGCACCATGCCAATTGCGTAGGTACAGCATATACGAAATTTGAAGAGCCAATTACCTGCGAATCGGACCTTATTCAATATATCAAAGCGCACAAGCCCGTTACATGCGGCGGACATTTATATCATGGCACGGTCAAGCATCGAATGGGCATTTTCCATCATTTATTAATAGAATCCTTCTGGCTCTATAATCGTTTTGCATGGATTGCCAGATATCGCAGACGAAAAAAGGCTCTATCAGAAGCCTAGATTTGCAATACAAAAGGAGTGGAAGACCACTCCTTTATCATTTTATTTGCTAACTATATTATTAGAAGGCAGCATACTCATAATGAAATTGTACTCTGCCATAGCTGCCTCACTGTCAGTAGCTGAACTTCCATTCGAAGCACCTAAATAATTATCCTTATATACCAATGCATAAGTTGTTGACGGATAGAATGTTGAAAATGTTACCGTCTCCTTATTGTCATCCAAATCCTCCAGATATAAAACATGTCCTGTCGGCATAATCTGTATCAGTCGATACTCTCTATATGGCACCTGATCCACTGTCGAAAGCTTCAATACATACTTTTCATAATCTGTTGTATATTTCACGAACTGATAATTACTTCCAGTTGTCAAAGTCATATTATATGCCCGTAAATAGGTATAACCATCAAGAAAATACGAAATAGTCTCCATGTACTGTGTACCCTGAGGCTTTATCTGTGCAGTCATAGTATCGAATATTGTCTCCTTACTCTCTGCATCAATCGTTGCAAGCGACTGGAATGGCGCGCCATCCGTCATATCTTTTCTTGAGTTCCATGGACTGTCTGTATCAGTAGCCGAATATATATACTTCAAATATGGATAAGCTGTTACTCTCATCTGCTGTGCCATACTGTCATTATCCATAATAATGGAGCATTTCTCACCACTATAATAAGAAACTGGTGTATTCGCTGAAATACTGTCTATACTGCTATATAAAATAGTATTAAACTGCTTATAAGCACATCCTGTTCCTGTTACTCTGAAAATAACATCCGATGCAACACCTGTAAATGCTGTACCATCCTGAATAAAAGTAGTTGCAGGCATTGTAACATAATTAATATTAGACTTTCCATAGAAAGCATAGCTGCCTATCTTGGTAATGCCATCTGCAATATATACCTTTTTAAAATCCAAGCCGTTCCACGGTCTTGATGTCAGAGTATCCAAGGTATAATCAGGTATTTCTCCTGTTCCTTCTATGTACAAGGTATCGTAAGCTACTCTCACAGTTACCATCGTTCCATTAATTACCATGACTCCATTGTCAAAGGTTGTCCATGCAAGCGAATTAGCACTTGCAGTCATTGGCATCAGCATCATCAAAATACATGCCAGACAAATCGCAAGCGATATTCTTTTTCTCTTTTTCATAATAAATCCCTTCCTTTCACTACACTTACAAAACACCGTATAATTTGCATGTCTGAGCATTCTCACTCACATGCATCTCCATAAGCATCTTTCTGTAGTCCTCGTCCGTAATCACGCGCTCAAGAGTTTCAATGTCCCCCTCTTCTAACAGTGACTGTAACAATTCATTATACCTTGCTATAATATTTCTCTCAAGTATTTCCATTTCATTTATTTCATTTTGCATCCTACAGTTCCCTCTCCCCTTGGATAAATTCCTGCTTCATAGCCTCAAAATCCATTACGGACATGCTGATACACGCTAAATTAGTCAAGCCATATTTTCTTGGTGTAATTCGCATATCCTCACCACCGCATTTCTCGCAATACGAATACTGAAAACTCAAATACTTGCACTTTGAACAATAATACATATAACGTTTTACAATTTTACCTGTTTTTTCCATATGAATTTCCCCCTATATACTATGATCCCCCATATCCGACTCCCCAATCAGATATTTCAAAATTATTAGTGTTTACATTCCTTTTTTAAATCAATTTGCAGATTTTTATTGGAATATTTTTAAAAATATTTTATCATATATATATAAATGTTTCTATGTTTTTTTGCATTTTTTATGCAATATGCATTATGTAAATCAGCAAAATAGCGAAAGGCATTGGTATTATCATGAAACTTTTTCAAAAAATAGAAGTTTGGGCAAGAGAGTTTGTTGCCATCGAAATTATAATATTAATTATACTGGTGTTCATCGGCTTATATGAGAATTACCAAAATTACAGTTATTCTAAAAGCACACGAATTGGTGACGAATGGGTAGATGAAAATGGCACCACCATTCCTATTAATGGATTTCCTGATGTAGAGAATGTAAATTTTTACAGCATAAATTATACCTTTCAACAAACAGATGCCAATCAGGTACTGGCATTACGCGCAAGGCATGTGTTTTTAGACATCTATGTTGATGACGTGTTAGTTTCATCCGACAAAGAAATCCAAGGTAATCTTTTTTGCTCTACCACGGGCAATCGCTGGCATTTTATTCCGCTTGGCAAACACGATACACCTGTTACCGTTCACATTGATGCAACACTGGCCTTTGATTCTTCCCGATGTGCAATCAACCGCATTTATACAGGCAGCTATCAGGAGGTTACCCGCGCAGTAATTGTGCCTCTTTTAGGAACATATTTGGCTTCCTTTGTGCTTTTTATTGTTGGACTGATACTATTTTTCTCATATATATTCCTAAAAAGAAAGCTCCCTATGGGAAGAGACATCATTTACCTAAGCATAAGCACCATGCTCATCACCGCATGGACCACCATGGAGTCCTTATTCCTACAGTTTCTCTTTGGCTATACGGAGTTCTTTCAATTATGCACATACCTTTCACTCATTGCCATACCACTGCCAATAGGACTTTTGGCGTACTATCGTCTGCAAAAGAAAGGTAAATTATTCGCTGGAATATACGTTGCACTGAGCATATTAAATGTACCTATTACCTGCATCCTACACTTGACGGGTATTTCAAACTTCCATGACCAACTGACAATTACTCATATTTTACTTGGACTAATGGTGCCTTTACTGGCTCTTCTTATAAAAAGCTATCTGGCAGACGAAATTACAAAAAAACATAAGAAAACTCTTTTTGCTCTGCTGCTTACCACCAGTATTTGCATTATCATTGGACTAGGCGGATATATATTGGATTTTTTTGCCGACTCAGCAATCATGGCATTAGTTGCTGTTACCTGTTTGAATATCTTTCTACTGCTCTATAATTTTAACGTGTTTATGGATATGTACCGAAAAGGCTTAGAAGCTGATTTCGTTCACGAATTGGCACTTAGAGATTATATGACAAACCTCTATAACAGAACAGGCTTCGCAGAACATCAGAGTACCTATAACCGTCTGATTAACCATAAAACGCCACTCGGTGTTCTACAATTTGACTTAAACAACTTAAAAACTGTCAACGACACACTGGGACATGACCAAGGTGATTTACTAATCTCCTCTTTTGCGGCCTGTCTGACAGCAAGCTTTGTAGGAAAAGGAAACTGTTACCGTATGGGTGGTGACGAATTCCTTGTCATCTTAAACGGACAAGATCCTGAGAAGGATTATCGTATCGGCATAGATGCACTTCGCCAATACTGTGATGATTACAACCATACTGTAGGAATCAGCTACTGCATGGAAGCTGCACATGGCTTTGTGCTAAGTCAAGGTATGCCGCTTGCCGAAGCAATGGCAATGGCTGACGCCAAAATGTATGAAACCAAAAAGATGTTAAAACAAGAAAAAGCTTTGAACGAATAATTTCGCTCAAAGCTTTTCATTATCTATTGCATTCTAAAAAACTGGTCTAAATTTGAAAGACACTTAATCAATGCCTTCATCTCATCCTCTTTCAAGTCTCTCACCAATGACTGAATCATCTTCTTATGAAAATCTCTATGATGATAGAATGCTTTTTTACCCTTCTCTGTAAGTGTAACCAAAACAACTCTCTTGTCTGTATTGCTTCTTTGGCGCTCGATATATCCCTTATCCTCCAAGCTGTTCATGCTCGTTGTCAAAGTTCCTACGGTTACAGAACGTCTCTTCGCAATCTCTGACATTCTTCTTGGCTCTTCAATTCCTATCGCTTCCAGGATATGCATATCATTATTGGTTATATCCTTGAACTCCTCAGTGATAATAGCCTTCTCTTCCATATCCATAACGTTTTCAAATAAACTGACCAGCAACTCATTTAAAGTCCTGTTCGTACGTTGCCACATATGCGATAATCCTTTCTACCAAACCAGTACACAAGCACCGTATGTTAAACCAGCGCCAAATCCAGAGAGTACAATCTTGTCTCCACGTTTTAACTTTCCTTCTCTGTTTAATTCATCCAACAATACAGGGATTGTTGCAGATGACATATTACCTACTCTTGCGAGATTTGTTGGGAACTTAGATAAATCTGCCTTCAATCTCTTTGCCACAGCTTCGATAATTCTAATATTTGCCTGATGCAATACAAACAAATCAATATCATCAACTGTAAGCTTTGCATTCTCTAATGCCTTTTGAATACAGTTTGGCACCTGACGGGTTGCAAACTTGTAAACTTCCTGTCCATCCATCTGTACATAGCCTGTCTCAATCGGATTCTGTACATAAGGGTTATTTAAAGCTCTGTCTGCACAGCTTAATACCATTCCCTTAGTACCATCTGCACCCTGAGCAATGCCCAGCATACCTGGCGCATCTCCCTCCTGTGCTTCAACCACAGCAGCACCTGCACCATCACCGAATAATACGCAGGTTGAACGGTCTGTCCAGTCGATAATCTTAGATAATACCTCCGAACCAATTACAAGTGCATTCTTATACACGCCTGCACACATATAACCATATGCTGTACTTAAGCCGAATAAAAATCCTGAGCAGGCTGCATTCAAATCAAATGCTGTTGCATTTGTTGCGCCAATAATGCTCTGTACCTGACACGCACAGCATGGTAATTCCATCTCTGGCGAACAGGTTGCTACAATAATTAACTCTATCTCTTCTGCAGTCTTTCCTGCATCCTCTAACGCCTTCAGAGCAGCCTTAGCCGCAAGAGTTGATACAGTATCTCCTGTTGATATATGTCTCTCTACGATACCAGTTCTCTCTCGAATCCACTCATCAGAAGTCTCAACGATTTCAGCCATATCAAAATTAGTGGCTACCTTTTCAGGCAAAGCACTTCCGGTACCGATTATCTTCATTGTCATGATTTAAATTCCTCCATAATGTCTGCAACTGTCTCAATACGCTCTGCACGATAAGCATTACTTCCACAGAAAATCAAGCCTTCATCAAGCTTTCCTTTCACGGCATTAATCAATGCCTCAGTAATACAATATGGTGCTGTCGCTGGCTTGCAGGTAATAATACACTGCTTACAGCCACGCATAAAACGTTCTCCTGCCTTTACTCTGTCTAAAAAGGCATTATGAATCGCTCTACCTGGCATACCAACAGGACTGCTAACGATTTCAATATCTTCCTTACGAGCGTTGATATACGCCTGCTTATAAGCATCACTGGCATCACATTCCTGTGTCGTCACAAATCGGGTTGCCATCTGCACGCCATCTGCACCAAGAGCAAGATAATGCTCCATATCTTCTCTTGTGTACACACCTCCGCCTACGATTACAGGTACTTTCATCTCCTTTGTAAGAGAAATTATCTTCTTAATCTCCTCATCAAAGGTTTCCTTTGTAATCGACGAAAGTTCCTCCTTGCTAAAACCAAGGTGTCCACCTGCCTCAGGTCCTTCAATCACTACCATATCAGGCTTTCTCTGATACTTCTTCATCCAGTACTTTGCAATCACGCTAAGAGACTTAGCACTAGACACAATCGGTGCAATCTTTGTCTTCGCCTGACCTACCAGCTCAGGCAACGTCATAGGCAATCCTGCACCCGAGATAATCAAATCTGCTCCAGCCTCAACTGCAGCTTTTACATAGTCCTCATACCTACGGGTTGCTACCATAATATTGACACCGATAACACCGCCTTTTGCAAGCTCTCTTGCCTTATCTAACTCTTTCTTGATTGCTTTAAGATTTGTCTCTATTGGATTCTTAGTAAATTCAGGCTCTCTATACCCTATCTGTGCAGTAGAAATAATACCAATGCCACCTGCAGCCGCTACTGCTCCCGCAAGGCTGGAGAGGCTTACGCCTACTCCCATACCGCCCTGTACTACAGGAATCTTAGCGCGCAAATCGCCAATTACTAACTCATTAATTTTCATGATAAATTTGCCTTTCTATGCTAAAAGCTAAAAGTTGCGGAATCTGTCATATCTTGCCTTGGCAATTTCATCTCCACTCATACCCTCAAACTTCTCAAGGAAGAGCTTAATATGTTCCTTCATATATCCCGCAATGGCCTCTGCTGTCTTTGCATCAGCTCCGCCAAACTCAGGAATAATTCTTTCGATAATATTCAATCTCTTAAGATCCTGTGCCGTAATGTTCATTACCTCACTTGCTTCCTTTGCACGGTTTGCATCCTTCCAAAGAATAGAAGCAAATCCTTCTGGTGAAAGAATAGAATAGGTTGCATTCTCCATCATCCATACTTCATTTCCTACAGCAGTTGCAAGCGCACCGCCGCTACCGCCTTCACCGATTAAGATACACAATACAGGCACCTTCAATGCAGACATCTCCATAAGGTTTCTGGCAATCGCTTCACCCTGTCCGCGCTCCTCAGCCTCAATACCACAGAACGCACCTGATGTATTAACAAAGCTGATAATCGGTCTGTTGAACTTCTCAGCCTGCTTCATCAGACGAAGCGCCTTACGATACCCCTCAGGCATCGGCATACCATAATTACGCTCCTGGCACTCCTTAAAGGTCTTACCCTTTACATCAGCAATAATCGTAACAGGCTGACCATCAATAAATGCCAAGCCGCCTACCATAGCCTTATCATCACTGAAAGCTCTGTCTCCATGTGCCTCTACAAAATGGTCAAAAATATGCTCCATATAATCAAGTGCCGATGGTCTGTCAACCTGTCTTACAGCCTTAACCTTCTCCCATGCACTTCTTGCAACAGAATGGAATACCTGCTCCTTCAATGCCTCGCTTAACTCAAAATGGAAATCGCTGTCAGGCTGGAAATCTGCATAAGTTGTCTTTCCTGTACACTGATGTGTCTTTACTAAGAAATAAATTGTCTTCTTAAGATTCTCTCTTTCAACAATACCATCAATAATACCATGCTCTACACAGAACTCTGCTGTCTGGAAGCCTTCTGGCAAATCCTGTCCGATTGTCTGCTTGATAACACGAGGTCCTGCAAAACCAACAAGCGCACCAGGCTCAGCCATAATGACATCACCCAGCATCGCAAAGCTTGCTGTAACACCACCTGTTGTAGGGTCTGTTAAAATAGAACAGTAGAACTGGCCAGCCTCTCCATGCTTCTTAATCGCTGCTGATGTCTTTGCCATCTGCATCAGGGATACAATACCCTCCTGCATTCTGGCACCACCTGAACAGCAGAAAATAAATACAGGAAGCTTAAGCTCAGTAGCCTTCTCAATTGCTCTTGTAATCTTCTCACCAACTACATGACCCATACTAGCCATCATAAATCTTGAGTCGCAGACACCTAATACGATATCCTCTCCGAATACCTTACAACGACCTACCGTAACAGCCTCATTCAAGCCTGTCTTCTCTCTTGCATCTGCAAGCTTATCTTCATAGCCATCATAATTCAAAGGATTGCTTACAGGCATATCCTCAAACCAAGGCTCAAATGTCTTAGGGTCAGCAACCATACGGATTCTGTTGCTTGTCTTTACTCTGAAATATCCGCCACACTCATAGCATACATATTTCTTCTTAACAACTTCCTCCTTATCCACCATCTTTCCACACTTTGGACATTTGATTAAGTTTTTATCACCAGCAGGCTCAGCTTCCTTTTCTGCCACTGGAGTCTCCTGCTTTTCTGTTTTCAACTTTTCCTCTAAGTCATTGTGTAAGTTAATGGGAAAGAATCTGTCTCTCTTTCCAATCTGAAACTTTGCCATCTCTAAATTCCTCCTAACCAATCAACCTTTAGCCAATTGCAAAGGTGAGCTCTGCCTTGCAAACCATCTTGCCCTTCACATATGCAGTCGCTTCTCCAACACCGATTGGTCCTTTTACCTTGATAATCTTAGTCTCTAACATCAATTCATCCCCAGGAAGTACCTTCTGCTTAAACTTCGCCTTATCAATACCTACAAAATAAGCAGTCTTCCCCTTCCACTCAGGCATACCAAGCATAGCCACAGCTCCAACCTGGGCAAGTGCCTCAATAATGAGTACGCCAGGCATTACAGGATTACCTGGAAAATGACCCGCAAAATATGGCTCATTAAAGCTTACACACTTCTTACCTACTGCTCTAACGCCCTCTTCCAGCTCTTCGATAGTATCAATGAGCATAAATGGATGTCTATGTGGGATAATCTCTAAAATTTCTTTTGTTGTATATACTGCCATAATCTCATTCCTTACTCACTATATTTCTTAATCAAAATACTTGCATTGTGTCCGCCAAAACCAAGAGAGTTACTTAATGCATAAGGAACTTCCTCGTTATAGCTTTCCTTACAGTAATTTAAATCCATATCCTCTTCTGTTTCTGTCAAGCCAACAGTCTTATGAATAAAGCCCTCTTCCATTTCCTTAACACAAGTAACAAACTCAATTGCACCTGCTGCACCTAATAAATGACCTATCATAGACTTTGTAGAGTTAATCTTGATATCCTTAGCATGGTCACCAAAAGCAAGCTTAATTGCTCTTGTCTCAAACAAATCATTATGATGTGTACTTGTACCATGTGCATTAATATATGTGATATCCTCTGGAGCAATACCGCCATCCTTAACTGCGTTTAACATAGCATTAGCTGCACCTGCACCATCCTCTGCAGGAGATGTGATATGGTATGCATCAGATGTACATCCGTAACCAATTACCTCTGCGTAAATCTTTGCTCCACGAGCTAAAGCATGCTCAAGCTCTTCTAATACAACGATAGCAGCACCTTCACCCATAACAAATCCACTTCTATCCTTATCAAATGGAATAGAACACTTTGCAGGGTCTTCGCATGAAGATAATGCTGTTAAAGCAGAGAAACCTGCTACACCAATTGGTGCGATACAGCCTTCTGTACCACCAGCTACCATAACATCAGCGTCACCATACTGAATCGTTCTGAAAGCTTCACCAATAGAGTTTGTACCTGTAGCACATGCTGTTACTACATTAATACTTTTACCCTTTAAGCCATATGCAATACTTACATTACCTGCTGCCATATTAGAAATCATTAACGGAATAGTTAAAGGAGCCATCTTATTTGGTCCCTTCTCAAGAAGCTTTGAATGTTCTCTCTCCATTGTCTGAAGACTTCCGATACCGCTTCCTACAGCACAACCTACTCTGTATGGATCTTCCTTCTCCATATCAAGCTTTGCATCCTCAATGGCTTCCTTAGTTGCTGCAACTGCATACTGACAGAAAAGCTCCATTCTACGAGCTGCCTTCTTATCCATATATTCACCAGCATCAAAATCCTTAACCTCTGCTGCTAACTTAGCCTTATAATCTGTTGTATCAAAGTAAGTAATCGGTGCAAATCCGATTTTCTCCTGATGAACACTCTCCCAGAAAGCATCAACACTGTTTCCTATAGGAGTAATTGCTCCCATGCCTGTTACTACTACTCTTTTCTTCATAATAATCCTTGCCTTTCCAACTAAATTGCCATACCGCCATCTACACTAAATACCTGTCCTGTAATGTAATCTGACTGATTACCTGCAAGAAACAGTACCATATTAGCAATATCCTTAGTACTTCCCATTCTACCCATTGGAATCATCTCACTTAAAGTTTCCTTAGCACTATCAGATAATGCTGCTGTCATCTCTGTATCAATAAATCCAGGTGCAACTGCATTTACACAGATTCCTCTGCTTGCCATTTCTCTTGCAACACTCTTAGTAAGACCAATTACGCCTGCCTTAGATGCAGAGTAATTTGCCTGTCCTGCATTACCAAGCACACCGCTTACCGAAGAAAGATTGATAATCTTTCCTGCCTTAAGCTTTAAGAACTGTCTTGAGAGGTGACGAATTGTATTAAATGTACCCTTTAAGTTTGTATTCAATACTGCATCGTACTCCTGCTCAGACATACGCATTACCAAATTATCCTTTGTAATACCTGCATTATTTACTAAAATGTCTACCTTCTTATAGTCTGCAAGTACCTTCTTTACCATCTCTTCACATGCTGCAAAATCAGAAACATCACACTGAACAGCACAAGCCTCTCCGCCATTTGCTGTAATCTCTGCTACTACCTCATCTGCACGCTCCTTAGAACCGTTATAATTTACAATAACTGTTGCACCATTTGCTGCTAAAGTAAGTGCGATTTCCTTACCGATGCCTCTGCTTGCGCCTGTAACCAACGCTACCTTTCCTGTTAACATACTTACTCTCCTCTCAAAGCTGTTAATACCTTTTCCATATCCTCCAGCTTATCAATATTCATAACAGTTACCTCTTTATTAATCTTCTTCATGAATCCCGTCAAAGTCTTACCAGGTCCAATCTCGATAAAGGTGTCTACACCATCCTCTATCATTCTTTCCACACTCTGCTGCCAGCATACAGAGCTTGATACCTGTTTTTCTAATAATCCCTTAATTCTGTCAGCAGACTCTACATATGTAGCATCTACATTACATACATATGGAATCTTTGGATTACGAATCTCAATCTTGTCCAAATCTGCTGCAAGCTTCTCTCCTGCATTACCTAATAATGCTGAATGGAAAGGTCCGCTAACCTTTAACGGAACTACTCTCTTAGCTCCAGCCTCTGAAAGCTTTTCACCTGCTGCTGCAACTGCTGCCTCCTCACCTGTGATTACAATCTGTCCAGGACAGTTATAATTAGCGATGGTAACAATACCTTCTGTTGCATCACAGATTTCCTTAATCTTATCTGCATCCATGCCCAATACAGCTGACATAGCTCCGCCTACAGGATATGCCTCCTGCATATAGATACCACGCTGTCTGATAAGATGGAATAAATCCTTCAAATCCATAACATCAGCTGCTGCAAGAGCACCATACTCACCAAGGCTTAAGCCTGCGCTTACATCAGCCTTGATTCCCTGCTCCTCGAACACCTTTAAAATCGCTACCTCTGTAGCCAACATTGCAATCTGTGTATATTCAGTAATATTAATCTTCTCATTCGCTTCAAAGCAAAGCTCTGCCATATTAATGCCGCTTGCTTCCTCAGCTAACTTGTAAACATTCTTAGCTGTCTCATATGTATCATAAAAGTCCTTTCCCATGCCAACATACTGTGCGCCCTGACCTGGAAAAATAAACGCTGTCTTTCCCACTCTAGTTACCTATACCTTTCTACAAATCTACAAATTTTATGCACCGAAAGAAGATGTCGAAACATCTCCCCCCAGTGCATATATTCTCTTCTCAAAGCATCTTGTCCTGCAAAATGCCTATGCTCTCTTTAATAACGCCTCTGCCTGTGCCATCAGTCCTGTAACAATCTCTTCGCAAGACGGCTCAGTTTTCACAAGACCTGCAATCTGACCTGCCATCACTGTACCATTTACAACGTCACCTTCCACAACAGCCTTTCTCAAAGCACCTAAAGTTAACTTCTCAAGCTCCATTAACTCAGCGCCTTCCTTCTCGAGACGAAGATATTCCTTAGTCATCATATTACGGATACCGCGAACAGGATGACCTGTTGATGTACCAGTTACAACTGAATCAATATCCTTAGCCTTGATTACCATGTCCTTATAATTCTGATGAACAGTACACTCCTTAGCTGTAAGGAAAACAGTCCCCATCTGAACAGCCTCTGCACCAAGCATAAATCCTGCTGCAATTCCTCTGCCATCTGCAATACCACCTGCTGCAATAACAGGAATCTTCACTGCATCAACTACCTGAGGAACTAAAGCCATAGTAGTAGTAGAACCAATATGTCCACCACTTTCCATACCTTCAGCAACAACCGCATCTGCGCCGCCTCTTTCCATCAACTTCGCTAACGCAACGCTTGCAACAACAGGAATCACCTTAATGCCTGCTGCCTTCCACATCTCCATGTACTTAGCAGGATTACCAGCACCTGTAGTAACTACCTTAACACCTTCATCTACGATTACCTGGGCAATCGCATCTGCCTCCGGGTTCATAAGCATTACATTAACACCAAATGGCTTATCGGTTAATTCCTTTGCCTTTCTAATCTGATCTCTGACAAACTCTGCTGGAGCACCACCCGCGCCAATGATTCCTAAGCCACCTGCATTAGAAACTGCTGCTGCAAGATGATACTCTGCAACCCAAGCCATACCGCCCTGAATTACCGGATACTCTATCCCTAATAACTCTGTCACTCTAGTCTTCATAGTATTCTTATTCAACACCCTTATTCTTCATGTACTCAATAACTGAACCAACTGTTGTAATCTTCTCTAAATCCTCTGAAGGAATCTCAACACCGTACTCCTCTTCGAAAGCCATAACAAGCTCGAATAAGTCAAGTGAATCTGCCTCTAAATCCTCTTTGAATCTAGAATCCTCTGTAATCTCTACTCCGTCTAAATTTAACTGTTCTTCAATAATTTCAATTACTCTTTCTAACATAGTTTTTCTCCTTTTTACTATCACATAATATTACACTTGCTGTCATTCCCTAAAATGACTTATACTTTGCTGTCGAATGTTTTGACATTCAAATATTTTGACTATCAAAGTATTTACTAGCACATAATACTTCTTAATCATCTTATTGTCAACTGTAATTTATGAAATTTGGGGTTCTACCAAATGTTGGCAAGGGAATTTGGTGGATTTGAACAAAAATATTGGTTAGTAAAAAGGTGCCAGTTCACACTGAACCAGCACCTATTGTTTGATTATTCTTTATCCTTCAACTGTGCCTCAAGCTGGGCTATTCTTCGCATATACTCCTCTTCACGTTGCGAAAACTTCTTTTTCTGCTGCGCAAGAGTTACCTCAAACTCTTCTTCTCGTTGTGAGAATTCTTCTTCACGCAACGAAAACTCTTCCTCTCGCTCCTTCAACTCCTGCTGGAGCTTCTCCGCCATCTCAGCCTTACGATAAATATCGCTTGGTAATTCCAATACTGATTTCGTCACTTCGAATACCTCCTCTGCATAGTGTTGCTGCGCATGAAACACACGCTCCGCCGCAAGATTAATAAACTTCACATAATCCTTGTACTCCAGGCTCGATATGTTCCCCGCCTCGTACTCTTCTTCTAAGATTAATATAAGTCTTTTCACATACTGTGTCAATTCGTTTTCCTGTATCGGATTCTTCTTGGAATTCACCCTCGGACGAAAGCTTAAGAGCTTAAATGGTATAAACATCGTCAAATGCTTCTCTCTGATATCCTCTAACGAATACTTCTGAATCCTGATGGTCGGCACCTCATATCTGTGGCTGCTTCCATCGGGAAAAATGACATTACATATCAGCTTATCTGGGAGCCTGTTATTACACTGTGGGTATAACACTGTCGAATTCGGGAAATGCAATGTAAATACATTCGGCGACTCCATCTGAATACCATGGCGCAATGCAGTGTGAAAATCATACTCTATCATACGCACCACCATGTCGCTGTCATTTGTCATCTGACACTCTAAATGATATAAATCCTTCTCGTCCACCAGCAGAACAATGTCAGAATAAATCACAGTCTTATCTCCCTCAGGCACAGGATACTCTGTCTGTATAATTCTTATCGGTGTACCCTTCGGATACTCCTTCCCAAACGCCTCCTTAAACAGTGGAAATAACTGATTCGGCATACGGTCTGCAATAGACTTTGTAATCTCATCCCATAGCTTATCCTGTAAAAAAGACGGAGATGACTTGTCAACTTCTTTGGTCATAGATTACCTTCCTTGATTATAGATTTGAACTTCAGAAATGCGCATATCATTTGTTCTCAACAGAAGGTAACATGAGCCAATATAAAAGTCCACTCGAAATGTAAAAACTCGTGATTTTGACATTTCAACCCCGCATTTTGAGGGGTTACATAAAATATATCGTGTCTTATAAACACGAAATATACTCCTCTATCTGCTGCCTCATGCAAGAAGCAACATCCTCTCCTTGCAAATACCCTTTATTCCACTCTACTATCTTCTCCATCGTCTCAGTGACATTCCACCTTGGCTTCCAGCCAAAGGTTTTCTTCAACTTAGAGCAATCAAGCTTTAAGAAATTCGCTTCATGCGGGCCGCCATCATACGCATTCTTCCAAGATGCTTGTGTATCCATAACAGCATTCCACTTCTCACAGAATAAGTCCACCAGTCTGCCAGTTGTCCAACAGTCATTCTCATCTGGTCCCACATTGTAGGAACCTGCCATTTGTATATCCTCATACTGTGCCTTTGCTATCATAAGATATGCAAATATAGGCTCTAACACATGCTGATAAGGTCTTGTAGAATGGGGATTTCTCACAATAATAGGCGCTCCCTCAGATGCAGCGCGTACACAATCAGGTACGATTCTGTCCATGGCAAAGTCACCACCGCCAATCACATTACCTGCTCTTGCAGTCGAAATTGCAACACGCTTGTCAGAAAAGAAAGCATTCTTATAGCTATCCGTTACCAATTCGGAGCAGGACTTACTATTCGAATAAGGGTCATAACCATTTAACTCCTCATTCTCACGATAGCCCCATTCCCACTCGCGATTCTTATATACCTTATCTGTCGTCACATTCAAAAATGACTTTACAGAATCAGTCAATCTAACACATTCCAAAACATTTACCGTACCCATGACATTCGTTTCATAAGTATATACGGGATTCTTATAAGACTCCCGCACAATCGGCTGTGCCGCCATATGAATCACTATTTCAGGCTGTACTTCATCAAATACCCTCTTCAAATGCTCAAGATCGCGAACATCTCCAATTATAGAATTCATCCGCTTCTGCAAACTACAAAGCTCGTATAAACTTGGATTAGTCGGTGTTTCCAACGCATACCCCGTCACATGAGCTCCAGCCATAAGCAGTACCTCACACATCCAAGCTCCTTTAAAGCCTGTATGCCCTGTAACCAGCACCTTCTTATCCTTATAAAATGACATATCCAACATCACTTATCGCTCCCTTTTATCCAATCCACAGTTTCTACAATCCCCTGTTCAAAGGTATACTGCGGAGCAAATCCTGTATCCTGTCTTAATTCCTCTATATCAGCGCACAGATGCATAACCTGTTTCTCACTATAAGGAATCTCGCCAAATCCAATCTCCATATCAGGATTCACAATATCTCGAATCACCCTGATATAGTCTGCCAAAGACTCAGCATCCCCACTTCCAATGCAATAGGTCTTACCATGCCCCCCTTTATCTCCAAGCAGATACAAGGCTCTCGCTGCATCCTTAGAATACAGATAATCCCATATCTGCTCACCCTTTGTACAGGCAGGCACTTCGCCACTCAAGAACTTTCTAATTAAGGAAGAAACCAAAGTTTTCTCTCCATCGCCTGGTCCGTAAACACTTAAGATTCTAGTCCAGACATGCTCTATTCCCAACTGTTCACAACGAAGCCTGCTCATCTGTCCTGCGCAGAGCTTTGCCATTCCATAACCATTTTCTGGGAATACTGGTGTCATGGCATCAAGCATACCTTCCACACGTCCATATTCCGCCTGTGAGCCAGCACCTACAAATCTCTTGCAGCCAAGCTTAGCAGCAGCCTCCACTGCATCTAAGGTGTATTGGATATTCTGCACCTGAACCGCAGTAGCATTTCGAGCATCGCCAAAGGTTCCATCCCATGCCAAATGATAGAACACATCCTGTTCCTCATCAATCATTTCGGACAGCTTCGACAATTCAGTCAAATCACATTCAATAATCGTCAATGATTCAGACTTAGGAAGTCTGCTTATCCTCTTTGACCCCGAACGGCATACCGCCGTAACTGCCACATTTTGTTTTATCAAATATTCTACTAATGCAATTCCTACAACCCCTGTAGGACCTGTAATTATTGCTTTCTTCATGTTCTGCCCTATTCTTCCAACATCGTAATATACATATTCTCTGCCAGTTCTTCTCTAGATAAAAATGGTGCCAAGTCCTCTAACGGCGGACTTTCCAATGTGCCATCTTCCAGTCTCTTCGTACTGCTCTTAGGCTCCCACACCTGCACCGTATCTGTAAATATTTCGCAGAATGCAAAGCTATCCTCCTGTAAAGTCTTTGCCACTGCCACCTTCATCTCTTCATTCGAATGCGCCTCATAATAAGGATAACCAAAAGCCTCTGCCAGCTTCTTATACTGTGGGAAGCTCAAATCCTGAGACTCTGGTCCAATACCCACCTTGCATTTATCAGAGAATAAGTTATTCTGTGTTAATCGTATCGAATGATATCCCTGATTATTAATCAAAAATATCTTAATAGGTAATCTATTGGTAATAACTGTCTGTAGCTCCTGCAGGTTCATCATCACAGAGCCATCACCTTCCAAGCAGATAGTTTCCTTATTATCTGCCGCCTTACAAACACCAATCGCTGCTGGTAAGCCATATCCCATACTGGCAGTTGCACTGTTAATTACAAAGCGACTGCCTTCCTTAATCACGTAGTTCTGATGACCAACTACGCAACATGCACCATTTGAAACCGCAGTCAGACTGTTCGGCTTCAACTGCCCACTTAGATGCTTAATAAAAGCATACACATTAGCAGTTTCACCATTCTCCTCCCAGTGTCTTGGTAAGGTCGCAGGATACTTGTTCTTCCAACTCTGACATTGGTCACGCCATGCTTGCTGTGATGCTATAGGAAAGTTCTCCTTCTCCAACGCCCTTTGCATCGTCTGAAGAAAATCCTTTGCATCCGCCCATATCTTCTTATCTACATGAAGCGTATGCTTATCCATCTCTCCTGCATCAATATCAACCATAATAACCTTGGCAGCTCTTGCCCAAGTTTCCCAATTATAGCCAACCTGACGAATAGAAATACGCGTTCCAATCGCAAGCACCATATCCGCATTCTGTACCGCAAAGTTGCCAGGGCGATCCCCCATATTTCCTCCGCGTCCAACATAAAGCGGATGCTCATCCTCTATTAAATCAATGGCATTCCAATAAGTCACTATCGGAATTCCCAGCTTATCTGCTACACTTCTAAACTCATCGAATGCTTTTGCCAA
Organism: Lachnospiraceae bacterium; assembly: GCA_017467805.1. Classification (GTDB taxonomy): domain Bacteria; phylum Bacillota; class Clostridia; order Lachnospirales; family Lachnospiraceae; genus COE1. The sequence continues at coordinate 20,403 of JAFUKJ010000065.1, read as the reverse complement.
ACGAATACCGTAGCCTGCATAAATCACAGGACGTTTTGCACTCTGCAATAACTCAAGAACCTCTGCTACCGTCTGCTCTGTAACCTTAGGTGGTAAAAGCTCATCATCCTCTGTCGAATCATAGCCCTGTAATGTATCTGTCTCTATATAGCTACCTTGAAAATTCACAGGAATATCCACCCATACAGGCCCTGGTCTTCCTGTTGTAGCCAAATGCCACGCTTTCTCCAGCATATATCGAATATCCTCAGGCTTCTCCAACATCTCGGCATATTTACACATATGCTTAACAGCCTTTGTAATATCATACTCCTGGTCACCAACTGCACGGACAATTGCTCCTGTAGTCTTTTCTTCAAAACGCGCAGTCGTATCATATCTAACCTGTCCCGAAATCACAAACATCGGAATACTATCAAGCCAGCCGCCTAACACTCCTGTCAATGCATTGACACCGCCAGGTCCAGTTGTCACACATACAGCGGCAATCCTATTATCTATTCTGGCATAAGCCTCAGCAGCTATGGCACAAGCCTGTTCATGATGATTGTATGTAACATGCAGCTTTTCATGATGACCTAATGCATCATTCAAATGCATTGCTCCACCGCCAACCACACTGAATACATCCTTCACTCCATGCTCTGCCAGGAAGTCAGCAACATAATCTGCTAATCTCTGTTTCATCCTCTTCATCCCCTTATAGTGCTGACTCTCATTGCACTGCCTCAATAATTACCTTCGCCATGTAATCAATCATCTCATCCGTCATTCCAGGATATACACCAACCCAAAAGGTATCTCTCATAATACGGTCCGTATTCTCCAAGCTGCCGACCACTCTATAGCCTTCTCCTATAGCACGCATCTCATCAAAGCAAGGATGTTTCACAAGGTTACCTGCAAACAGCATTCTTGTCTGTACACCCTTTGACTCAATATATGGCACCACCTTATTACGCTCTACACCTTCCCTACAAGTAAGCAGGAAGCCAAACCAGCTAGGTGTCGAGTTCTCGCAGGCAATCGGAAGAATCAGCTTATCCTCTATTGATGCTAATGCAGCCTTTAATCTATCAAAATTGTGTCTTCTACGCTCCACAAAGGACGGGAACTTGTCCAACTGGGCGCAGCCAATCGCCGCCTGCATATCTGTAGCCTTCAGATTATATCCGAAATGAGAGTATACATACTTATGGTCATAACCTAATGGTAACTCTCCATACTGCTTATCAAATCTATGATTACAAAGATTATCTCTTCCCGAAGGACACACGCAATCTCTTCCCCAATCTCTGAAGGAACGAATTGCCTTATGAAGTAAAGCATTATTGGTATAAACTGCGCCACCCTCACCCATCGTCATATGATGTGGCGGATAGAAGCTGGAGGTTCCAATATCTCCAATCGTACCCGTAAATCGCTCCTCGCCATTTATCACATACTTAGAGCCTAAAGCATCACAGTTATCTTCTACCAGCCAAAGCTTGTGCTTATCACAGAACGCTTTCACTGCAGTCAAATCAAAAGGATTGCCCAGTGTATGCGCAATCATTACCGCCTTTGTCCTATCTGACAAAGCTTCTTCTAGCATATCTACATCAATGTTATACTGTGGAATCGTTACATCCACGAATACAGGAACTGCTCCATACTGAATCGCTGGTGTCACTGTAGTCGGAAAGCCTGCTGCCACAGTAATAATCTCGTCTCCTCTTTTTACACGTCTATCGCCCAACAGCGGGGAGGTTAATGCCATAAAGGCATTCAAATTAGCAGAAGAACCAGAATTTACCAAGGAGCAATATTTCACTCCTAAGTACTTTGCCAGCTTCTGCTCAAATTCATCCGTATATCTTCCTGAAGTCAGCCAGAACTCCAATGCACTGTCTACCAGATTGCACATCTCCGCACTATCGTAAACTCTCGACGCATAAGGAATTCTGTCTCCCTCTTCAAATTCCTTTTTAATATGATATTTATTGCAATACTCCTGCACAAGTGAGAGAATTTCCCCGCGTGCCTGATCTTCTGTCATATTCTCAAACATAGCATTCGTCCCCTATTTTTTCTTCCACTTCATCCATGGTGCCTGATCTGCAATTATCAAATTCTCCAAACACAGCTTATCTCTCTGGGTGTCCATACACTTCCAGAAGCCATCATGCTTATATGCCATCAGCTGCCCCTGCTTGGATAGAGTCTCTATTGGTCCCCTTTCAAACACTGTATTATCATCCTCAAGATAATCGAATATCTGTGGTTCCAGGACCATATATCCTGCATTAATCACAGCCGCATCCGAGGTATCCTTCTCTCTGAACTTACTAATCAGACCGTCAGGCTCTATCTCCAATACCCCAAACTGCTGGTCAATTGTCACTGCCGTCATGGTTGCTATCTTCTTATGTGACTTGTGAAACTCCACCAGCTTCTCAATATCCACATCTGATACCGCATCACCATAAGTCAGCATAAAGGTCTCATCTCCGATATATGGCTGAATCCTCTTAATACGCCCGCCTGTCATAGTATGCAAGCCCGTATATACCAATGTGACCTTCCACGGCTCCGCTACATTAGAATGTACCTCCATGGAGTTCTCCTTGGTAAAGTCAAAGGTTACATCACTATTATAAAGATAATAATTCGCAAACCATTCCTTAATAATCTGCTGCTTATAGCCACAGCAAATAATAAACTCATTAAATCCATGATAGGAATATTCCTTCATGATATGCCAAAGAATAGGCTTCTGACCTATCTCAATCATTGGCTTTGGTCTGATATGGCTCTCCTCACTAATTCTTGTTCCTAATCCACCTGCTAAAATTACTACCTTCATTCGTAAACCCCTATTATATCTTATTTACTCAAAATCTTTTCTAAACAATTTCCCGCTTCCGTTCTTCTCTGTTCTAACAACGGATTAACAGCACTATAGTCTATCTTATCACAATGATTCAGATTGTCACTAATAATCCTATTACTTAATCCAAATCCATCTAACAAATCAACAATTCGTGACCCAACTCCTGCATGCGTTCCTGACACCTTTGTAAAAAATTGCTTATTTAATATAATAGACAATAGTGTTCCATGGAAAGAATCGGTAACAACATATGCAGCATCCCGTATGTAACCGAGTAATTCTGCATTTCCAGCAGTTACATCCCATGTTCCTTTTCCAAAACTTCCAACTGGAAATGGTACATATACTACTTTTAGATTGTTCTCTTTTGCTATTTTCTTTGCAAGCTTAACCACGTCTGCAGAAACACCTAATTGATAAACTACAACATATGAATTCTTTGGGCGCATCGGCTTTGCAACAGAAGACCACTCATCATAAGATAGTAAAACACATGGATCAGACACTGTCTCAACATCACGCCCCACAATCGGCTCCAGCAATTGCCTAGCACTTTTTTCACGAACAGTGATGTTAGCATATCCTTCCAATAACCTCTTATATTCCTTCTGTTTTTCTTCTTCAATACAACTTAAACCTACACTCGCTGCAAAACTATTACACTTCGTCTTGTCTGTAACAAAATCTAACATGTATGTAGCATCCATTCCCGTAAGCTTATGATTCCAAACCTGATCACTTCCAATAATAAAACAATCATATTCTTCATTAAACTTACTCAAATCTGCTTTCTTAACAGCCCGAGAATAGAAGAGTTTTTTTCTAAACTCCCTACACTTCTTGGTTCGAGGAAGATATATAATATATCCCATCACACCAAACAAATAGGAAAATAACCCTTTATTTGTCAAGTGTGAAAATCTATATGGTCGTCCTATATATTCACTCTTATAATCTATAGTTTCAGCTTCATGACCTCTTTTTATTATTGCCTGTTGCAACGCATAATTTTGCCAAACAGCTCCATAGTTATTCGTTTCCTGAAATGTTACAATTCCTATCTTCATTCCGACTGCATTCCTTCCAATATCCAACTAGTGTCCCTATTAACATTAATCCAAATAAAATTATTTCGCTAATTAAGTATGCAACAGCTCCACCTGTAATTTTCCAATTATATACCCCCACCGCCGCTATAATTGTTATCAATACAGCTACAATGGCATAATTAGCAATAATAATCTTCTGCGCTCTCATAGAGGTCAAAACATTATATAATAAATAAACTGCTGCACTAAATCCTCCACTTAACATTAAAATAACCAATTCCCTACGATAAGTAACCACATCTACTGCATAGAACACAGACAACAATTGTGCTCCTATCAAATATGCTCCCAGCATCACAATAATAGTAATTACCATAATATTAATCATTAATTTAACTACCACTGAAATAAACTTCTCCATTTGGTGATTATTCCAATAAGAAGCAATCATTGTAAGCAGTGGTTTAAAAACAAATTCACTGAATAAATTTATTACAAATGCAGGCATAAATATAATGGAATATACTGCTATTTCTGATTCTGTCCCCATAAAATCCAAAGCATACTTAGGTACATTATATATATATATTGACAGGAACGAACCAATAAACAAAGGCAGACATGCCAAAATAAGTTTTTTTTCGTGCTGATGATTCACAGTTAATTGAACAGACATGTACTGCTTAGTAACAGCAATATTTCCAAACAATCCAATAACTACACTAATTCCTGCCGTAATGATACATCCAAACAACAAATTCCTTGTCCCATACAATGCTATCGCAAAACATAAAATGGTAATCATATTTCTAAGCGCCAAAAGCTTACCTGCTACATCTAAATGCCCAATCTTTTGCAGTTGTCCATGAAAAACATCTTCTATCGCATCAACCATTTTAATAATACAAACGAATATGAATATGAGACTCTTCCTCATATCATACCCAGCTATCAATACATATAATACTCCAATAAATAGCATCAATATGCAGAACCATATTCTAGTAACCAGATAAGTTCCCAATTCAATCTCATCATTGATATCTGTAGCTTGATAAGAGCGAACTCCAAATTTGCCTAGTGTAAGCAAAATCTGCGCTGTTGCAAATGCCAAGGAAAAAATACCGCCCTCAGTCGCACCTACTGTTCTTGTCACGCATAACAATAAAACAAACGAAGAAATCGCTCCTAAAACACTACCGATAATATTCCAAATAAAACTCTTCTTATTTATACCTAAATTGTCAGACTTACTATCTGTCATCTGCCTTTTCCTTCCTAACAAAGAGCAATCTATACAACTTGCCTAGCAATACATATATCCCTATTTTTTTTGCAATAGGTGTTATAAGATTTTTCATCTTAGTCATAAAATCACCTTTTCCATATTTGGCAAGTATTTCCGAAAAATCCTTCGCATGATATTCATTCCAAAACAACTCTCTTTTCGGTGACATTGCCTCTGGATATTCTAAATGTGGCTGCCATACATCTTCTTTACTACACTCCACATATCGAATATACTCCTTACATTTTTCAAACCACTCTAATCCCTTTACAGAATTTATCAATATCTCTGAGGTTCCCTTATTATCATCCATCTCAGTACACACTTTTCCAATATTCCAAAAATCAGCCATTGTAATATCTGATGCTCTCTCATATGATGTATATTTACAGGAATAACAACTTTCTCGATTCGCAAAACAAGTCTGATATAACAAAAGATAAGAATCTTTCTTTCTATACTCTTCTGATAATTCTTTCTCCTTATTCATTATGATTGGATATCTCTGATGCCATCCTTGCTTTTTACCTCTAAATTGATATACTGTTAATCCTCCTTCATATTTCTGAGAGAAAAAATCAACGTAGGATTCCCATACCATTGGACTGCTTGCTCCATGACAAATAAAATCACACAACAGTAAGCCATCTAACGAATGTCTTTTCTTCATAACAAATGACGATACACCCGCTACCTGACATGGTGTTCCCGTAAACAAAACCATTTTTCCTCGTTCCAAATCCAGTAACAGCGATTGCATAATACCTGCCATATTGCTCTGCACATACTTTGAACCTATAAATTCATCTCGAGCTGACTTATCTGTAGCTCTGGCGTGTTTTACAACAAATCCTTCATCAAAACAAGCTCCATAAACCACTCCATCACTTGCTAATATCTGATCTGATATTGCTGTAAAAAAACCGCCTGAAGAGCTGTGAAACACAACATTCGCATCCAGATTCTGAACAGCAAAGTATCTCTGTTTAAAATTTGTTTTACGTACATCACAATTATATGGACATACCTTTTCACACATGCTACAGTCAACACATTTTGTTGAATCAATCTCTGGATACAAAAAGCCCTTTTCATCCGCTTTCATCGAAATAGCTTTTTTCGGACATATATTCTCACACGCTGTACAACCATAACAGTTCTCTTTTTTCCTATACACTCTGTCCATCTTCCTGCTGCCCTCTCAACAATTCCTTCTCCAAATCGCGTATTCTCTTCTCCATAATCGCCTGTGTTTGTACCAATCTATATATTTGTGCATTAAAACGTGACACAATTCCTGTTAACGTGAAAATTATAAGCAACACAAAAAATCCAAATACTACAAAAGTAAAATTTGAAGGTGTACGTATACCTAATAAATGTGCCAAACTAAATATTACATCTGGAAAAATCACTGCAAAAAGCATAACTACAACTGCCAGTAGCCATACCAATGTATACTTTAAATTAAGCTTTTTCTTAATTAAAGAGCGGACTAATATCATAGCAAATACTATAATTCCAACCACTAAACATATCTGTAATCTTTGGTTCATTGCTCAGCTCCTATCTCGCAAATCTTTGTAATATAATTGCGCAAGTGACTTTTATCATATAATATATACTTCGTACCAGATTGATGGAAGAAGTCCCACCCTCACGCGCTCTCATTTCTACTGGACATTCCATGACCTTATAACCATGTAATGTCGCTGCTACTATTGCTTCTGGCTCAGGATAATCCTGTGCATAATTCTTCGCAAAGAACTCTGTCATACGTTTTGAACAGGCTCTAAAACCGCTTGTCGAATCAGTAATTTTTACTCCAGAGCAAAGCCCAATCACTGCATTAATAATCCTAATACCTAATCGACGACTTGCAGATGTTTGAAATCCTTGATTCTGAATAAATCTCGAACCGATTACCATATCTGCTTCATTCGCTTGCATCACATCAATCAATTTCTCTATGTATGCAGGATCGTGCTGACCATCTCCATCTACCTGAACAGTAACATCATACCCCTTCTCTGCCGCATAGATGTAGCCAGTCTGTACACCACCACCGATTCCTAAATTAGTACATAAAGAAACATAATTGTATTGCTTCTCTTTACATATTTCTTTCGTTGTATCAGTAGAACAATCATTAACGATTAAATAATCATACTGCGGAAAATTCTTTTGTAGATTATTTACCACTCTTTCAATATTCTTTTCCTCATTATAGCAAGGAATAATTATTAGAATTCTCATCTGTATCTCCAATTATTTTTATTTCAAAATCTAAATTTTTCTTGGCAATAATTTGTGACCAAAATATCTAATTACACACACTACATCCAAAATCAACACAATCAATGCAAAAATCAATATAGGAAACGCATATCTATCTATTCGCATACACATAGCACTTAAAGCACACCCATAAAAAAACGCTGTTCCAGATAGTATTGCTTGTTTTCCATGATAATGGTCTGCCGTCTCTTTCTTTAATGCTAAAATAACATGTAGCATTAATGCAAACGGTGCATATAAAATAGAAATGGTATATAGGAAATTAAAAATTCGCAAAACAGTCATATCATACAGACACTCCGTTACTACATTTCCATCTGTCCACACTCCATACTGTTTCAAAGTCTCTGTATTCCCCATTTCTTCAACCGTATTCAGCTCATAATCATACCATCTCGGATATTCTGCCAAAGCAAAATTTTCTAATCCACGTGTAAATGAAACCTCTTTCTTTATCTTTGCAATTGACATTGTATAATTTTCTTGCGCCTCTAATGTATACAAATTCGCTAATACCAAATAATTGTCGATATATCCTTGCATTAACAGCAATGGATGGCTTTTTAGGCACTTTAGCCAATAACCAACAGAAGATAATTCTCCCTCATATTTAATGCAATCTATAGTCTCGTCATTGCACTTTACTAAAATCTGCTTCTCACCTGCTAACCACTCAAAATTAACTGCCCCTCGCACAAGATACCTACTTATTAATTCATTTCCTGAACTATTAAGTTCTTGAAACGTTTCTGTCTCTGCAACTTGTACCGCATTTTTTGAATTATCAATAAAAAGGTTCCACCCCTTAATACTTATAGCTAAAATAATCAAACTCGAAATTAACAATAAAAAATATCTTACCAGTTTTTCTTTTCGTTTTACTACCAAATATATTTCACTTATTGAAAAAGCTATAATCGGAATCACGAAAAACATTTGTTTAAGGAAATACAAATATATGCTTGTAACCAAAACCATTGCAAACACTTGTGTACAATACGCAATTTCCTTTATTTTACCATTCAAATATTCATCTTGTCTCTTTAACAGAACATAAATAACTACAACGCAGACCATAGCTGCCACTGCTTCTGTTAACACCAAATGGAAATAGCCTAATATTATTGGATTTAACATTATAAACAATATGTAAATCCACCTATTTTTCTTTTTCACGCTTACAACATCAATCAACTTATAAGCAATACACATATAAACCAAGTAAATAAAAAAGAATGCTACTTGCATACCGTACGATGACTCACCAAATATACTTGACGCCAACCATAAGAAAATAGGTAATCCCCAACCTCTAGTTTTTCCCCATTCTCCCCATGATAGTTCTCCATTAAAAAAATCAACATACTGCAAGTATATTGAACTGTCATAAGTAAATAGTAACGGTAATGAAAAAAACAAAACCACAAAAGCAACTGCCCCTATATTCTTACTGTGTTTTGCGCCTATACTAATCAAACAGTTTAATACTTCTAATATTTTTCTTCTAATATCAAAATGTTTTTCGAATCGATATCCCCCATATAAAATTAAAAATAAAATAACTGATCCCATAAGCAATTCGACAAAGTAGCTTAAATCTAATTCTCTATACTCTTCTACTAATGATATATCCAAGTAAATTTCCGAAGGCCCCGAAGACGAAGCCTGCATTCTTATAACTCCATCCTCATATTGTACTTCTTCTCCTAATAACCCAGCTGAATTCATTAAAACATCAAGAGGCACCTCACATTTCGAGAATAATGTATTCTTTATAGTAAACTTATATATTATTGTTTGTCCTTCTTTTTCTCCAAAACAAAGCCTTATATTGTCAAAATCATCTTGCATCGCCAAATGATAAGTTTTTTTTTCACTAGTTTCGATTCCACTATTCAGGTATTTATCATCTGAATAATGTTCCCCATCTACACAATAAAATAATGCTACTTTACTGCCTACACTAGTACAGCTTAAATCTACCTCAACGCTTGGATACAAAAACATAACTCGAACAAAATTAAACAATATTGCTAAACATATAAAAAACACTATTACTATTTTTGTATGTATTCTTTGCACATGCATATCATTACTTTTTTTTCCATTCAGCATCATAACGTCAGTTTTCATCCCCTCGATTTTTTCCTTTTTCGTCTCCATCAGAATCCCTTCTAATAAGAATTTTTTTCCCGCATTCAGAATTATTCTTAATTATTAATTCTACTCGCACTATATTTTTCCAATTATTAATAACTAATGCTGGCATATACGAATTGAAACCGCTTAACTTATAAGCATCACCCTTCAAATACGATACCACATCATCTCTTTCTATTTTTGTAAGTGGTATAACCCAGTTCATTTCCTTTTTTGCACCACGAAACAAGCAACGGATATACACTTCTGAGTCCTGTGAGTTTTTCCCTTTCCAAATTGCCCATCCTTGAATTTTATTAAAAAACACCTCAATATTATTTTCTAAATTTACAATAATATCATCCATTTCTTCAATTTCATCAAATCTTTCGCACTTTTTAACTTTATATAATTGAACTGGTATAATTTCTATTTGTCTTTGACGTTCCCACGTTATCTCTTTTGTTCTTCTCAAAAGATTATTCTGCAACTGTTTTACCTTACTTATTTTTCCAATATAAGTAGAGTTAGCATAAATAATTCCATGTACAGTAGCCATTGCACTAATAATACTATTTGCGTAAATATGTGTATTTTTTAAAATCACAGCCCCATAACCAACCCATACATGATTATCAATAGCACATCCTTTTGTATTATTAATTCTTTGCCCAGTTTGTAAATCAATTATTGAATGAAAATCTGATGCCATAATTCTTGTATTTCTAGCAAACATACAATCCTCACCGATACAAACGTGATTATTACAATCAGCTACGGCGATTGTGGTTTCTTCAAATGTAGTTCCCCTACCAATGTGAACAATATTATTATTATCCGCAATATAAATAGACAATTTATCCGCAACTTCTACTAATTCCTCAATGATAACTACATTGTTCTCCCCTTCAATTGTTATCTGAATACGTTCTTTTATTGCATCAGCACATCTCAAATCTATATGATTTGCTTTACACATGGATTCACCTCTCGCACCATAATCTTCTCGCTTAATCCTTTTCCCGTACGTTCTATTTCTGCTTAAGTACTGTCATTGTCTTTCTATATGTCTCTTTTACGCCGTCTTTTTTCAGTGACTCTAATCCTAATTTCATCAAAGAAGGAGTCTTATTTTCTAAAATACGCTTCATTTCTTGATTGCTCAATGCAAAAGGATCTTCTATACTAAACATCACATCATTATTACTACGATACTCCGTACGAAGCTTATCATCAATCTTCTCACCTGAATAATAGAGGCTATAACTCCACGGTGTTTTTGACACTCCATCTTCATTATTTTTATCATGCAATAAAGAATACTCTTTATACAAATCCCTAAATGGATGCTCACCCTCTGGCAACCAATCCTTCATACATTTCTCGATTGTTGCACCATATCCTGAGAAATGAATAAATCTTAATGGATCGCCTTTAACAAAATACTGTCCATTTTCTTCTGTTAATCCACAATCCAATAACGACCACGTTGCAAAATCATATCCTCGATGCTTAAATACCTCAACATCGAAGAAGCAAGGTGCCAAGTCAATCCACTTCTGATCAGTAAAAATACCTCTTAAAATATCATCATAGCAGAATAAGTAAAGTCTATCTGCCCACCAATTAATAAACTTAACAGCTTCTTCACTTCTATTTACCGCCAAAAATCCAAGATTATATACACCATGAGCTGTAGAAGATAACTCCATATCTATATTTCCTGGTTGGAGCAAATGCGGACAAAGCACAATAGGTCTTGTGTTTAATAATTCTCTTAACTCTACAAAGTCAGAATATACATAACAATCTGGATCAAGGTACACAAACTTATCCTCTTCTGGATAGTGTTCAATAATATACTTAAAAAAGTGTCCTTTTACAGATGTTGATGCTTCTACAATTGCATGCTTATAAATGTATCTGTTAAAGTTACCTTCCCACATATCTTTAGATAAAATAACTTCATCAAAATATGGTGAATTCATTGATTCAGGAACTTCTCTCTCTGTTAAACATACCAAAAACTTTGCATCTGGAATGTTTTTCTTTACTGACTCCGCTAATGTTCTTGCCTTATGTGCATAATTAGTACAAATTGATGTAAATACTATCATAATAATCTCCCGTTTTATCTATTCTGTAATAATTTTCTTTACTATTCTTCCTATTAATGGAATTTCTGATATTTTTTGCGCTTTTTCAAATATACGCTCATACTTTGTTCGAATTGCAATTTGTTCTATCAAGGCGTCACGTAATACCTTTGCATATTGCTCATTATATTTCGCATAAAATTCTTTGTGATTATCATACATTTGACGATATACATTCTGCACTTGTATGTAATCCGACTGAAAACCAGTGGTTCTGGATACTGGCTTAATTCTGTAATGGAACAAGATTTCTGGTATCTGGTATATTTCTCTACCTAATCCCAAAATACCCAACCAAAAATCATAATCCTCCATGCCTGCAGCCATATTAGTATTAAATCCGCCAAGCTTTTCCCAGTCCTCGCGATAAAATAACGCAGTAACAAATACAATATTATCTAAAAGCATTGTATTAAAAGAGTATTTTGGCAAGTCCCATTTTCCGCTCTTTTCACCAAACAAATCTGCTTCACAATATACCACGCCAATTTTTTCATCGGTTTCAATTTTTTCAACAGCTTTTTCCATATAAGTTGCTTCAATTTTGTCATCAGAATCAACTGGTAAGATATACTTACCTTTGGCATTACTAATACCATAATTTCTAGCACCTGCTGGTTTCAGATGCTCCGTATGAAAAATTGTAATACGGTCATCTTCAATATTATTAATAATATTTATAGTTTCTTCATCATCGGAACCATCATCAATAATTATCAATTCCCAATTTTTATAAGTCTGTGCTTTAACAGACTCTATTGCTTCTTTTATATACTTACCATCGTTATAACATGGCATAATCACACTAACTAATTCCATTATGTCTGTTTTTCCTCCTTGCATCCGTGCTTTTTAAACACTCGATACATCCAATGTTGTTTTATTTCTTCCAATTCATCTACGAGTTGGTGATATTTTTCTGTCAACTCAGTATTTTGATTTACCATATTGTTATAAGCATTAAGCAACTCATCATGCTCTCTTGTAATACAATCAAACTCCGCTTGTAAATTTCGTTGAACGCAAAATGCTTCTCGCAACTCCTCTTCTTTTTTAAGAAGATTCACGCGCTCTTCCTGAATAACATTTTCTTTTTCGAGAAGATTTGTTTGATACTCGCGAATAACATTCTCTTTTTCAAGAAGTTTTGCCTGGCACTCATAAATAGCATCTCGCTTTTCGTATACCATGTCTGAAACCACATTTGCAATTTCATCGTCTGTAAGTCTCTCAATCTCTCCAACTATCGATAACACTATTTGTTCATCTTTCTGGAACTCTCCATGCATCTCAATCTCATAAATGGGATCTAGGCTAACAAAAATGTCTTTTCCATCCTTTTTAACAAGAGCATTAGTCGGAATGCACTCTACTTTGTTTCCATTTATTGTAATACTGATAATCGTATTTTTTATCATTACAGATTCGGCAGGGTCAAATCGTAAGCGTCTAATTTGTTTACCACTTTCTACTTTTATCTCACACTTCCAATCAACAATTTCCGAGTCACCCAGCGTAAACTTCTGGTGATAGACTTCATCTGTATTGAAACCATTACCTGTATCGACATATATACTCCTCTGCTGTTCAAATGCCTCTGGTAAAATTCCAAAAATATCGTACTTACCATTCTCATCCATAAAATCCTGCATTGTATAGTGATATACGTTTTTAATCACATCTGCTTTAGCCGAATCATTTAACACTTGATATAACAAACTAATTCCATAAATTCTGGTATAAGGTTGCAGATTCGGTTTCGTACAAATTCTCCCCAATGCATACTCTGGAATAAAGAAATCTTTTACACAGTATTCTGTCTCCTCTGGAAAAACAGATATGAATTCATCATACTCCTTAATCTTTGCATATTCCTCAAGCATCAAATACAACTCTATAGTAGATCTGATTTGCGTTTCCGCTCTCATTCCACTGGCGTTTTTACCAGCTTCATGCACGCGAAACTTTACAAGTGGTTCAGCCAGCACACGGATCTCATGTTTGCGACAAACTTGAATCCATTTGACAAAATCTGGTATTTGTCTCAAACCCTTTCTAAAGAAACCATCCTCTTCATAGATGTCTTTTCTGATTAATATACTTGGATGGCAAAGACAATTTCCATTGTAAAAGAAATAATTCAGCCATTCATATCTTGATCTATTCTCTACTTGGAACAGATTATAGTAAAATCCATTTTCATCTGAATAATCTTCACCATTATCATCAATAGCTTTTGCATTTGTAAACACAGCAGCACATCCAGGATTATTTTCCATTTCTGTTATCTGCATTTGCAGCTTATTCTCATCCCACACATCATCACTATGGTGCAATGCAATATAATCTCCCGTTGCATAATTCCTTATGGTATCCTCTACGGTTCCTCCATGCCAATTATAATCATGGCGAATCACCTTGATTTGAGGATATTTTTCCTTATATCTACTAATAATTTCCCATGACGAATCCGTAGAACAATCGTCTACAATTATAAACTCAAAATCTTGATACGTTTGATTTAAGACGCTTTCAATACTTTGAGCAATAAATTTTTCATGATTGTAAGATGTTAATATTACTGATATTTTCATAAAATGCCTCAACAACTATAATTTAAATAAATCTTTAAATCGATTTAATTCCATTTCCTTCTTGAAGTCTTTAAGATATTCAACATATGAATAGCTTGGTTCATAACCTAGGTCCCTACAAGTCTTGCTAATATCAATATCATATTGTCTTGCATTTGGTTTATTAGGACAGAACACTATTTTTGATTTATTATCTGCTTGTCCAAAAACCTCTACCATACCCTCAACTTGTTGTAAGAGAGTTACTGGCTTACCTGTTCCTACATTATACATTCCTCCATCGGTGGTCTCACAGTTACAAGCTAGATAAAATATTTTCGCCAAATCTTTGACATACACAACATCATGCGCTTTTGACGGATCTCCCCATACTTCGATATCATTCCCTGCAATCGCTTGATCTATCATATGACGGAATCCCATCACTTTCTTTTGACCATCAACACAATAGTACTTACTTGGTGTATACATATAAATAGTTGGTAAACGGAAAATAAATCTCTTCAAACCGTACTCTTGATAATAATGTTCTATCAAATCAACTGCTGCATTTTTTGAAATCACATATACTGCATGATCACCTTTATACGAGAAATCACGTGTCGCATCTGCTTCGATTATTTCTTTTCCAATTTTATTTCCCAAATCTCTAATCGTTTGAGTAAAGATAATTCTATTCGCATGAACTCTTCTACAATATTCCAACACATTTAATGTTCCCTTTATGTTGGTATCTATATACTTCATAGGCTCATAACCGACCATTCTTCCTGGCATCATCGCAGCTGTATAAATAACTGCATGTACATCCTCTGTCGGTAATTGTTCAAATTGCTCTTCCTTGCTTATATCAATACTATAATATTTAATCCCATATCTATCGAAAAAGTCTGTTTTTCGTAGTCCTGCTGCAACCACTTCATATTCATCTTTAGCAATATCACAAAAGTAATCTGTGATATACATTCCTGTCTCTCCAGTTGCCCCAATAATGACTACTTTCTTCATCGTTGAACCTCCTCTAACATTTGCTTTATTGTTATTCTCTCATATGCATTTAACAATCTTACATTATTCTCTACTGTATCTTTTGGCTTCTTTAAATACGAACTTGATGTATCTATATTTTTACCATCTATCACCTGTGGATGCGTAAATACCTCAACAAAATCCATATTCTCTAACAACTTCTCATCTACCAAAAACTGTTCAATATTGCTTGTATGCTTTAACATATTACACTGCGGACATTTTAGTAACCATGGCTGGAAAATCGAAAAATACTTACTCCATTTTTCTGATGCTATTTCTGGTCTCTTATATCCGCTCCACATTGGTCTTACAATTGAAATATTATATTTTTTTATCAATGGTTTAAGCGCAATCCATACGGGAATTCTCAAATGTACCCAATTATGTGAATCAATACTATTTATCTCAAAACCATACTCTATAAATTTTTGAATTTGTGCTTCGATTTCTTCTCTAAGTTGCTTAATATATTTTGGATATATTTGCTCATTTATTTTAATAATCGGTCTATGAACAAATTTATTCTCTGCATAGTAAAGTGATATATCTCGAATTCCTTGTGTTAATGAATCTCCTTCTGTTAAATTAATATGTAATGATACTTTATCTTGATATCCACTTTCGAAAGCCATTTTAACAGCTTCTTCTGTATGCTCCATATTTACAACTATCGACGTATTCGTACATATTCCATTTTGCATCAACTCATCAATCGCCACATTTTTTTCGTGTGACATTCCAAAGTCATCTGCATTCACAATCACTTTAGTTTTTCTACCCATATCTTTTCTCTCTATATTGATTATCTTATATTTTAAATCAACTCAAAATCATCTAGCATTTCATGAATTTTTTCTGGGGAATTATACATCATAACATCTATAATTGATAATCCTTTTTCAAATTCACTTTTTCCTTGCCTATATTCATGCAAATTCATTTTTTGAAACCTGATATCTATACCAGCCTTCTCGTATTTTGAAACATCAAAAAATTCCATTCCTCCAGGCGGATTCCAATATTCATCTGCCCCTGGAATAGCTTTACATATATTTAATGCCCATTCATCTGGAGCATTAACTTCATCAACTTCAAGATTCATTTCTGAAAAAACTGAAATATTTGCATTAACGCCTAAATACTCACAGATTGATTCCAAACTTTTCTTGTTCAAACTTGTAATATACTTATAATCAATACAGAAAACATCTCCCAACAAACCTATTATCTGTTTGTAATAAGGTGCTTTTTTATAATGATTTAGCTGTGCAATAATCTTTTCTTTCCACGCTGTATCATTGTTAATTTGAATTTCTGCTATATTCGTTCTTTGATGATGCTTTATCAAAGGAACAGAGATATACATCCAACCTCCGTTAGGCTTTAAAATTCTATTTCTTTCAATCCAACCATGACGAATAAACTGTGGTGTGTCAAATAAAATAAATTCATCTGTATGTTTAATTAACGATATATAACCTATATACGGAAAAAAATATGGTTGCATAATTCCTAATCGCATGTCACTCACCTACACAGTATTCCAATTTAAAGTTCCTTTTTCTAACAAAGCTTTTTAACGCATACTTCATTCTTGATATAGAACTTATCCCATAATTTCATTTTGGTGTTTTCTTCTACAGAAAACACTGCTGCATTCTCAATATAAGCCAAAAATAAAGCTGTTCTATTTTCTATAACAGGACGAGACGCCACCAATGTTATATTGTAATTCCCCTCTATAAGTGGTAATGGCGTTGTTATTTCAATATCGTATACTTCTCCTGCTTTCCCTTGAAATAACTGACCTGTTTCACGCAAAGTAGAACTTCCTAATAATTCAGTATTTTTATCATCTCTTATATGATAAGCGACACCGAAAACCCCATCCACATGTACCTTCGCTCTCACCTTCATAGTCATTTTCTGTTCAAATGAAAAAGATAATGTTTGATTTCTATTTTCATCCAGTAACTTCAAATCAATGAACTCAACATCTCCATTACCTTCCTTGAACATCTTTGTTTTTTCCATAAACTCTTTGTTTTCAATCTCTTTTTCTTCTGTAATTTCAATAACAGAGTCATTTTCCACTGAGTTGTTCCCTACTGGCTTCATATCAGCTTCATCTATTTTTAAATGTTCCTCATTCATAGATGCTCTAATTCTCTTTAAATAAATATCAGCCAATTCTTCTGCTGGTCCCTCCATGATTTTTGTACCATTTTCGAGATAAATACATCTTTGGCACAAACGTTTAACTGTATTCATATCATGTGTAACAAAAAGAACTGTAGCCCCCGACTTCATAATTTGATTCATGCGTGCCATGCATTTTGCCTGAAAAGCAGCATCGCCTACAGCAAGTGCTTCATCTACTATAAGAATGTCTGGATCTGAATATACCGCAACTGCAAATGCCAATCGTACAAACATACCACTTGAGTAATTTTTTACTGGCTGATGTATAAAGTCTCCAATATCTGCAAATGCTGCAATATCTTCAATTCTTTTACTCATTTCTTCACGACTAATTTTATTTAACGTACCATTAAGATAGATATTTTCTATCCCTGTATATTCTGGATTAAATCCCGCTCCCAGTTCTAGCAAAGCCGATATTCTTCCATCTACAACTACGCTTCCTTCTGTTGAGTTTAATACTCCTGTAATTATTTTAAGTAAAGTAGACTTTCCACTGCCGTTTTTCCCGATAATTCCAACAATCTCACCCTTCTTAATCTTAAAACTGACATTCTTCAGAGCATTAAATTCCTTATACTGCGGTTTCGCATTCGGAAATAATCCTTCTATAATTCTCCGTTTGTTGTTCTCATATAGCTTATAAGTCTTGGTTAAATCATTTACTTCAATTGCAAATTCTCCCATAATTACCTCTTTTCTATAACATATCTGCAAATTGTGGTCTCAATCTATGGAATACATACGCACCAACAAACAAAAATCCTAATGCAACAATCCAAAAGTACAAAGTATCCCCTGGATGTTCCCAAAACCACGATTGAGACGTAAATGATTCTCGATATCCCATACAGATATAGTACATAGGATTAATCTTTACGATAGTTTGAACGTTCAACGGCATACTTCTCGGATCCCATACCAATGGCGTTGCCCAAAATCCAACCTGTATAATTAACGAAATCACATTTAATATATCTCTAGAAAAAACTGCCAATGCAGACATTATCCATGTCAATCCTAATAAGTATACTACCGTACATAAATAGTAATAGATAACTTGGATATTATAAATACTTGGATAATACCCATAAATATAATAAATCACCAAAATAAACCCAATAAAAAAGAAATGAACAAAGCTTGCCGAAATAATCTTTACTAATGGCAACGCGCTGACACGGAACTGCATATTTTTTACTAAATATGAATAATCGAATATGCACCCTGCTCCCGTACCAAATGCATCTGAAAAAAACTGCCATGACAAAAATGCTGGAATGTACCATAAAATAAACGGAACTCCATCTACTGGTTCACTTTTAAATCCAACTTGAAAAACAAACCATAATACCAAAATTATTGCCAGCGGCAAAACAAATGCCCACGCAATACCCAATAAAGAATTCGTATATTTTGCCTTAAAATCATTCTTTGCTAACTCAAATACTACCTTTCGATCTTTAAATATATCTACAAAAAAATTTATAAAACCTCTAATCATTGTATCTCCTATCTTTCCGATACTTTCTTTATAATAGTACATATTTTCACTATATTTTCATCTTCTAAATCCGATGCCATCGGTAATGTCAACACTCTTTTCGAAATCCTAAGTGCTTCAGGTGTCATCTCCACATCATATTTTCCATGAAAACAATCATATGTATTCGTCAGCGGGTAAAAATACTTTCTACTATATATATTCTCCTTCGCCAATGCATCAAACACTTCATTACGCGTTGCACCAAATTCCTCATTAAATACTACTGGAAAATATGCGTAATTATATTTTACATCTGGATTCAACTTCATTAATTGTATACCAGAAACATCTTCTAATAATTCTATGTATCTTTCATAAACTTTTTTTCTCTTCGCTATCTCAGCATCTACATACCGCAAATTACATAATCCCATCGCCGCCTGAAACTCGTTCATTTTAGCATTCGATCCTACATAATCAACTTTTTCTGGATTTCGAATTCCAAAATTCTTTAAACGGTACAAATCCAAGCCGAACTCCTCACTATTAAAGCAAACAGCTCCGCCTTCTATTGTGTTAAATACCTTGGTAGCATGGAAGCTAAACATCGATGCATCTCCAAAATTTCCAACACCAATTCCTTTGTAGAATTCTCCAAATGCATGAGCCGCATCATATATTACCTTCAACCCATATTTTCTTGCTATTATATCTATTTTCTCAACGTCACAGATATTTCCATATACATGCACTGGTACAATAGCGGAAGTCCTATCTGTAATTAGATTTTCAATTTTGTCCACGTCTATTGTAAAAGTTTCTGGATTAATATCACAAAAAATTGGTGTTAATCCATTTCTTACAATCGCATGCGTTGTAGATGCAAATGTAAATGGCGTTGTTATAACCTCTCCCGATAAATTCATCGCTTGAATTGCAAGTTCCAATGCCATATGTCCATTTACCATCAAAGAAATATTTTTAACCTGCAAATACTCATTAAGTTTTTTTTCAAGCTCCTTATGCTTAGCTCCCATATTGGTTATTATATGCGTATCCCATAAACCTTGAATTTCTGCTACATACTCCTCAATTGGTGGCATAAAGGCTTTTGTTACAAATATCTTTTCATCCATACATTGTTCTCCTAGAATATTCCAGTTTGCAAACAATAATTATTGACTATAAATCTTTTTAAGAAAATTTTTTATCACTTTTTTCCATTTAGGTGTTCTAATCTCATTTAAAATGTAATTAAATTCCTCATTACATTGTCTAAAATTATAG
>JAFUKJ010000064.1 GCA_017467805.1 Lachnospiraceae bacterium | reverse complement strand
AGCACAAGATATCGAAAACTAGCAAAACCGATATCCTATGCTCGATAAAAGTGTTCCTGTACCTAAAAATCTTATTAAATGGATATAAAATACCTAGATTCGAGGTACCACGACAGGATTTTCGTTACAGTACCTCGCAGGCATTAGCAATATACAAATATAGGGATAAAACCAAGAGTTAAAGCACCTGTGTATAGGATAAATATGTACCGCAAGCTTTGCTTGACTGATATGAAAGAACAGGGTAGAATGTCTTTCATTAGCCAGTTAAATTAAAATTCAGCAGAAATGATATCTGATTTATTTGACTTCCTAGGTGCAAGCCCTGACAGGTTTCATGGAGAAACTCTTAGACAGGAGTTCTAGCTTTTGAATGAAAACTGTTATGACGGACGTCGTAAGAACTCATCAAAACGCAAGATTTATTTATTTTCCAATACAATTTGACTGATTATCTCGTGAACATCATCAATTATCTGTGGTTTAACATGTTTGATTGTTATAGTATGTACTCCTTGTTTTTCTGGACTATCTTTACAGATATGATAAGCATAATAACTAATTTCGTACATCGCCCCTGTATCTGTCATAATATCATAAATCGTAACTCTTTCTGCATATTTTGTATAATATCCGTCTCTTGAGGATTTTGATGCTGAGCCTCCATCAATGCAACTATAAGAAATCATCTCTCCATCTATAAATGTGACTGCATTTTCTATCTCTGAATACAACTGTTCATTTTGAACTTCTTTTGCAAAAAGCTCATAAAGAATTGAGGCATTACGTTCTTGGAGTGCCTTAAGAATATTTCCAGAAGTAATTTTACGGTATTTATAGGATAAGCTTCTCTCATCGATTTGCATATATTCATTAGGCATTTCCTGTGGTACTATCGTCTCAAAAAATTCGCCTACTCGTCCAATATCCTCTGTTTTAGAATCTTCTTTATACTCTTGTGTTGGAATGACTCTAATATCATGTATCCCAATTAAATCAGCATTACTTTCATCGTGCAAATTTAAATAATGGCGAATAAATATGTTATATGTTTTTTCAGAATCCAATTTAACATCTTTAATTATATTGACATTCATTAAATTACTCGAACTATCATAAATAAAATGAAGCTTTCCGTGGTTTAGTTCGGCATTTATTTCGCCATAAGATATAATCTTTCCTCCGAGAAAGGAAAATAGTGCTTGCAATTCTGCATCTAAATCGTGAGTTGCCTGTACCCTATCACAAAACAACTCTTTCACAGTTAGAGTATCCCCTTCTTCCATGGCATTTAATACTGTTTCACATATTTCCATACTTTTTTCTTTGCTTGTTGCCCTATCTTCTCGGTCTTGCATTACCTCAGCAACAGCACTGCAACCGGTTGATAGTATTGTAAACATTATGCATAAGAGCAACAATGATGTCTTTCTGATTAGTGCAGCTCTTTCAGTTTTTTTTCATGTACTCCTCCTAGTAATGGTAAATTTTTTCTTTTCTATCTGTTGTATTGAATTATCACTCAGGTATTAGGATTTTGCAGGTGTGAGAAGCACCCTCCGCCATGCTGCATTCGCAACTGCCTGTGGCACTTGCTCATCGCACGGCTTCGCCGTATACCTACGCGTAAACCCGCCTTCTGGTGAGCAAGCTCCCCTCAGTCGGTTTTACACATAGGTGCATGGCTCAACAAACCCGAATTTTATTGCCTAACCTTCACTGCTAGTGAGTGTGCCATCATACCTTCAGCTTCGGCAAGCTGGATGATGTGGTCGGCATTAGCTTTTAGGGCATTTTCAGGATATCGGATAACACTATAGCCTCTCATAAATTCCTGAACGGACATACCTGAGGAGAATCTTGCGGTGCCACAGGTAGGGAGAATGTGGTTTGTTCCGCAGAAGTAGTCACCCACAGGTTCAGTGCTATATTTTCCTACGAAAACAGCCCCTGCATTAGTAAGCTTAGGAAGTACAGATTCACAATCATCTAGGAGTAGTTCAACATGTTCAGGTGCTATCTCATTTACGGCATTTACCGCTTCTTCGATAGAAGCGACAATAAAGATATCGCCATAATTTTCAAAGGTTTTCTTAGTTGCATCTACCAGATTATTTTCTTCACATAGACGGATGATTTCGGCTTTGATTTCCATAGCCTGTGATTCAGACAAACAAAAAGTAGTGCTGGCTTCAAAGCCTGTTCCATGCTCTGCCTGTGACATCATATCGGCAGCAATAAAGGTAGGATTTGCATTCTCGTCTGCAATAATTGCAATTTCAGAAGGACCAGCAATGGAATCAATTTTCACTTCTCCAAACAGTAATTTTTTTGCCATTTGTGTATAGTTGTTTCCAGGACCCGTGATAGCATCTACCTTTTTAATGGTCTCAGTGCCGTAAGCTACAGCTGCCAAGCCTTGAGAGCCTGAGAGCTTATAATAATTTTTAACATTCAAATAGTCTGCTACATATAATAAGTGTTCATCAATAGTACCGTCAATCCTTGGTTTAGTTAGTATGTATATGTTTGGTATGCCCGCTACAATGGCAGGAATCAAATTCATGCATAGTGTAGAGACGAGTGGTGCCATGTTTCCTGGAACTGTAACAGCAACACTGTTAAGCGGTGTATACTTGCGTTCGAGTACAGCGCCGTCTTCATATTCTTCTATAAAGCCTGTTGGTAATTGCCTTTTGTGAAAACGAAATAGGTTGTCACAAGCTCTTTTTACAGCTTCCTTAAAATCATCTGATACCTTTTCTCTTGCAATAGCAAATTCTTCATCAGAAACCATAAGCCCGATGGTATTAATATCGACTCCATCAAATTGTTTCATATAGGAATATAGAGCTTCATCGCCCTTTTCCTTCACGTTCCTTAATACGTCCTTAACGGTAGCTTCTACCTCCTCAGGAATGCTGCTTCTTCGTTTAAGCAGATTAACGAATCGAGGATTTTCATAGCTGAATTTACTGATTGTTACCATAGTTATTCTCTCCTTTATTTTGTTGTAAGAAAGAATGTGCGCACATTGGTGATATTAGAGAAAGAACAAAGTGGACAAGTCCACTTTGCCGCGTGAATCGCATATCACGAAGTGATAAAATTCTCCATGCGATTCTGCGCATAAAAAAACGCCTGTTAGAGAAATTTTCCCTAACAAGCGTGGATCAAGCGTTTCGCCTAATATCAAGTATAAGAATATCAATATAATTTGACTTTGTCAAGAGGGAATCAAAACAAGGAATGTGCTACATAATTGAAAAAGGTTCTGCCACATATGTGACAGAACCCTTTGACTAAGCAGTAATATCCTTAGAATCACTCTCTGCAACAGGAGCAGAAGCGGCGATTGCTGCTTCGTTTACAGGGAACTTACGAGGCTCCTTGTTTTCTTCACGAAGCTGCTTCTTAAGATTCTTCTGAGCGGTTGAAAGCATCAGCTTGATACGGTTAAGCTGGTTAACCTCTGAAGCACCTGGGTCGTAGTCGATAGCTACGATATTTGCCTCAGGATGACGCTTACGAAGCTCTTTGATAACACCCATACCTACGATGTGGTTAGGCAGACATGCAAATGGCTGCGTACACACGATATTAGGAGCGTTAGTATGTATTAATTCAAGCATTTCACCTGTTAAGAACCAGCCCTCACCAGTTTGGTTACCGATGGAAACAATCTCAGCAGCGGCCTTGGCTGTTTCGTCAATTTTTGCAGGTGGGTCAAAGTGCTTACTTGCTTCAAATGCCTTTACAGCAGGCGCTCTGAACATCTCAATAGCCTTAATGCCAAGCTTTGCAGTCATAGCAGACTTCTTGCTAGTACCAAGGTTCTCGGCCTTGTAGAGCTGATTGTAGAAGCAGTAGAACATGAAGTCCATAAGGTCAGGAACAACAGCCTCAGCACCTTCCTGCTCTAATAAATCAACAAGATAGTTATTACCTGCTGGAGAGAACTTAACAAGAATCTCACCTACAATACCTACACGAGGCTTAGCAATGTTCTTAATCGGAACAGCATCGAACTCTTCAATAATCTGCTTACACATCCTCTTAAAGGTTCCGAATGACATATGACGACTAAGTGCATTGCAGCATTTATTAAGCCATTTCTTATGTAATGCGTTCACAGAACCAGGTACCTCTTCGTAAGGACGCATTCTGTATACACATCTCATGAAAATATCACCGAAGGTAACTGCATAAATCGCCTTAATACCAAGGGATGCAGTAAGCTTAAAGCCAGGATTGCTCTCCAAACCTGATAAGTTCAATGAAATAACAGGAATGTGTGGAAGACCAGCCTTAGCAAGCGCACGGCGGATAAAGCCTACATAGTTGGTAGCACGGCAGCCACCACCAGTCTGTGTCATGATAACGGCAAGCTTATCTGTGTCATACTTACCTGACAGAATAGCTTCCATAATCTGTCCTACAACGAGAAGAGAAGGATAGCAGGCATCGTTATTAACATATTTCAAACCGACATCGACACTCTTCTTATTGTCATTATTCAATACAACGATATTATAACCAGCCTTCTGGAAGATAGGCTCCAATAAGTCAAAGTGAATTGGAGACATCTGTGGACAGAGGATGGTGTAGTTCTTACGCATTTCCTCAGTGAAGATAACACGGTTATGTGCGCTTGACTGAATCGTTCTTGTCTGCTGCTTCTGTTCTCTAACACGAATAGCAGAGAGCAGTGAACGAATACGGATACGCGCAGCACCAAGGTTATTAACCTCGTCAATCTTAAGGCAGGTATAAATCTTACCTGAACCTGTCAAAATATCACTTACCTGGTCTGTTGTAACAGCATCCAAACCACATCCAAAGGAGTTAAGCTGGATTAAGTCAAGGTCATCACGAGTCTTCACAAAGCTTGCAGCAGCGTATAATCTGGAATGGTACATCCACTGGTCAGATACGATTAAAGGACGCTCTGGCTTAGCTAAGTGAGAGATAGAATCCTCTGTCAATACTGCGATATCATAAGAGGTAATTAACTCAGGAATACCGTGATTAATCTCAGGGTCGATATGATAAGGACGACCTGCAAGTACGATACCCCTCTTGTTATTCTCCTCCATGTACTTAAGAACTTCTTCACCCTTGCGGCGCATATCCTGACGTGCTGCATCAAGCTCTGCCCATGCAGCGTTAACCGCATCGGTAATCTCAGCAGCAGGAATATTAGGGAAATCCTTAATTAACTGCTGTGCGATAAGCTCAGGACTCTTAAAGGACATAAAGGTATTAATAAACTTAACCTCACCACGACCAATTGCCTCAACGTTATTCTTAATATTCTCAGAATAAGAAGTAACGATAGGACAGTTGTAGTGGTTATTAGAATCCTCATACTCATTTCTCTCATAGAGGATAGATGGATAGAAGATGAAGTCAACCTTCTGGTTAATCAGCCATTCTACATGTCCATGTGCAAGCTTTGCAGGATAGCACTCAGACTCACTTGGAATGGACTCGATACCCATCTCGTAAATCTTTCTGTTAGATACAGGAGATAATACAACCTGATATCTAAGCTTTGTAAAGAATGTATGCCAGAACGGATAGTTCTCATACATATTCAATACGCGAGGTAAACCAACACGGCCTCTGATAGCCTCAACCTCAGATAATGGCTCGTAGTTGAAATATCTGTCTAACTTATAAGCGAACAGGTTTGGTACGTGTTCATTTGTCTTAGCCTTACCAAGACCACGCTCGCAACGATTTCCTGAAATATACTGTCTGCCGTCAGAGAATTTGTTCACTGTTAAACGGCATGAGTTGGTACAGCCCTTACATTTTACAAGGGATGTTGTAAAGCTGAGTGCATTAATCTGCTCGATAGTAAGCATAGTAGTAGGTACAGATGCCTGATAACGCTCTTTAGCAATTAAAGCAGCACCGAAAGCACCCATAATACCTGCAATATCAGGACGGATAGCTTCGCAGTTTGCAATCTTCTCAAAGCTTCGAAGAACGGCATCATTGTAGAAGGTACCTCCCTGAACAACGATATTCTTACCAAGCTCAGAAGCATCGGAAACCTTAATAACCTTAAATAATGCATTCTTAATAACGGAATAAGCAAGTCCTGCAGAAATATCGGATACCTCAGCACCTTCCTTCTGTGCCTGCTTAACCTTAGAGTTCATAAATACAGTACAACGTGTTCCTAAATCAATCGGATGCTGTGCAAATAAAGCAGCCTTAGCAAAGTCCTGTACACTGTAATTCAAAGACTTAGCAAATGTCTCGATGAAGGAACCACAACCAGAAGAACAAGCTTCGTTAAGCTGAACGGAATCGACAGTCTGATTCTTAATCTTGATACACTTCATATCCTGACCACCGATGTCGATGATACAATCAACAGCAGGATTGAAGAATGCAGCTGCATAGTAGTGAGCAACTGTCTCAACCTCGCCGTCATCTAACATGAAAGCAGCCTTCATAAGTGCTTCACCATAGCCTGTTGAGCAGGAACGAACAATATGTGCATCTGCTGGTAACAGACTATAAATCTCCTGAATAGAGCCGATGGCAGTTTCTAATGGACTTCCGTTGTTATTGCTGTAGAAAGAGTAGAGTAATTCACCATCTTCGCCAACCAATGCAATCTTAGTAGTAGTAGAACCTGCATCAATTCCAAGATAACAGTTGCCATGATAATCCTGTAAAGAACCTGTTACAACCTTATGAGAATCATGTCTGGCACGGAATGTACTATAGTCCTCCTCGGTTGCAAAGAGAGGCTCCATACGGGCAACCTCAAACTCCATCTTAATATCTGAAGAAAGCTTATTTACCATCTCAGACATAGTGAAAGAAACACTCTTCTTGGCATTCAGTGCGGAACCGATGGCAGCAAAAAGGTGTGAATTATCTGTATCTATAATATGTTCATCATCAAGCTTGAGAGTTCTGATAAAAGCTTGCTTTAACTCTGAAAGGAAGTGAAGCGGACCACCAAGGAAAGCAACGTGACCGCGGATAGGCTTACCACAGGCAAGACCACTGATGGTCTGATTCACAACTGCCTGGAAAATGGAAGCAGATAAGTCTTCCTTAGTAGCTCCATCATTAATCAATGGCTGAATATCTGTCTTGGCAAATACACCGCATCTTGCAGCGATGGTATATAAAGACTTGTAATCCTTAGCATATTCATTTAATCCTGAAGCATCTGTCTGAATAAGGGATGCCATCTGGTCGATAAAAGAACCTGTACCACCTGCACAGATACCATTCATACGCTGTTCAACATTACCGCCCTCAAAATAAATAATCTTAGCATCCTCACCGCCAAGCTCAATGGCAACATCTGTCTTAGGCGCAAGCTCCTGTAACGCAGTGGATACAGAAATAACCTCCTGAACAAATGGTACACCAAGATGGTTGGCAAGTGTCAGACCGCCAGAACCTGTAATCATAGGGTGAAGTGTCAGATTACCAAGCTTGCTGTATGCGTCCTGTAAAAGAGAGGACAAAGTCTCTCTGATATTTGCATAATGTCTCTGGTAATCGGAAAATAATAAGTTGTGCTCACTGTCTAAAATAGCAATCTTGACAGTAGTAGAACCGATATCAATTCCTAAAGTGTTAAACTCCTTACTCATAACTCTCATTCCTTCTATACTAATCCAAACTAAAGAATCCATGTACGCACTCCCAAATGTATACATAATTCTACAATTTACGCATATCTAATGTATTATACGACAGCATTCTCAAAAAGGCAATCGAACAAATGGTAAAAAATACACATCATATACATGAATAGTTTATTAAAAAAGTATTATTTCTTGTTTGTAGGGCGGTGGATTGGTTTACAATTATTGGGGAGAATGGTATCATATAATTTAATTGGAAGAAAAAGAGGTGCTATATGAACTTATTAAACAAATTAGAGCGAAAGTTAGGCAAATATGCAATAAGTAACATATCTTTATATTTAATACTCTGCTATGGCTGCGGGTATCTGTTGGAGCTGATTAATCCGTATTTCCTTAATTATCTGACATTGAATCCTTATGAGATACTGCATGGACAGATATGGAGAATCTTCACATGGATTCTGGTTCCACCCTCTGATTTAGGTATATTCACAATCATTACATTATATTTCTATTATTCAATAGGAAGTTCATTGGAGCGTACATGGGGGGCTTTCCTTTATAATGTATATTTATTCATGGGAATGATATTTACGGTACTTGGAAGCTTTGTGGTGTTTGCAATTTGCCAGATTAGTATGCAGGAAGTCTTTGTGTTCTATGGAGGAATTGAGAATTTCTATGCTATGATTGCACAGTATTTCAGTACCTACTATATTAATATGTCTATATTCCTTGCATTTGCCATGACTTTCCCAGATGTACAGGTGCTACTGATGTTTATTATTCCGATTAAAGTCAAGTGGATGGGATTTGTATATGTAGCTTTGATTGTAGTTGAT
Source organism: Lachnospiraceae bacterium (assembly GCA_017467805.1). Classification (GTDB taxonomy): domain Bacteria; phylum Bacillota; class Clostridia; order Lachnospirales; family Lachnospiraceae; genus COE1. The sequence goes on along the minus strand of JAFUKJ010000064.1, from coordinate 12,161 downwards.
TTTATACAATCAGGTCTTGTATACAGAGTGGTAATTGGCGCATCGCTTCTGAACTTTATCGTATTCTTCCTGCTGACCAGGAGCGGACTTGCCATGCGTATGTCGCCGAAGCAGGTGAAACGCCGACACGTGTACAGAGCAGAGGTTAGAAAGGCAAGACCGCAGTCTGCTGCAAAGCATAAGTGTGCGATTTGTGGTAAGACAAGCGATGAATATCCAGAGCTGGAGTTTAGATTCTGCTCAAAGTGTAATGGCAATTACGAATATTGTCAGGACCATTTATTTACACATACGCATGTAAATTAAGACTATATGAATGAAAATGGAGAATAATATATGGAAATGAATCAGATTACCTTTGCAAAGACTCTTGAACAGCTTAAGGAAACAGCAAGGCTGCAGGAGAATATGCTGACAAAGGAGCAGATAGAGGAAGCTTTTGAGGAGATGCAGCTGCAGGAAGCACAGATGGAGCTTATCTATGACTATTTGAAGAAGAATCATATTGGTATTGGAGAGCCTGCACCGATAGATGAGAGCTTGAGCGAAGAGGATGTGAATTATCTTGGCATCTATCTGGATGAGTTAAAGGAACTTCCAGTTGTAACAGATGGCGAGAAGAGAGCGATTATTATGTCTGCCATGGCAAAGGATAACACAGCCTGCAATAAGCTGGTAGAGATTATGCTTCCACAGGTAGTAGAGATTGCAAAGCTTTACGCAGGACAGGGTGCTTTGGTAGAGGATTTGATTGGCGAGGGCAATGTTGCTCTGGCATTGGCATCGGGAATGCTTGAGTGTGTAGAGGCTCCTGATGAGGTAGAAGGCTTTATGGCAAGGATGGTAATGGATGCCATGGAGGAATTTATTGGTGAGGATGTTCAGAACCGTGAGAAGGATGAAGAGATGCTTGAACGGGTGAACCGTGTACAGGAGAAGTCCCAAGAGATGGCAGAGGATTTGCTTCGTAAGGTAACGGTGGAAGAACTTGCTAAAGAAATGGAGATTGACGAAGAGGAGATTCGCGAGGTAATCAGAATCTCGGGTAATAATATGGATTACATTGAAGAGGAAAAGTAATGAGTTTAAGTAATGAATTGATGAAGACCGAGCAGGTTCAGGATTTTAAATATATTATACAGGATACAGGTAATCTGTATTTTGGTAAGGAGCTGACCTATCGGGAGATTTATGATAATGAAGAAGTGGCGTTTAAGTTTAAGGCCGTGATTAATACTTATATTCAGAAAGAGATTGATTTGAATATGAAGATGGTGGACCATCTTGCACATATTTCTAAGGAGGATTTTTCTTATCTTGTCTATGACCAGTTAAAGCTGCAGGTGCGCTTTTATTATGGTGTAGAGAAGAAGAATCTTTTTGGTAAAGTAAAGACAAAATGGATTCATACCAGCTGTAAATGGAAAGACTTTGTAGAGACATACCAGGATAAGGTGCGAAGCGGAGAGGTTACGATAGAGGATGTGTCTATCTCCAAGTTTGCACTTATGGTATTTAGTTTATAAATAGAATGAGGGGACAATCGTAATGAAAAGAATCGAAGATTTAGAAGCATATGAAGTGATAGATAAGCATGAGATTGATGAATTGAAGTCCATGAGTTATCTTTTAAAGCATAAAAAGACAGGCGCTAGAATTGCGCTTTTAAGTAATGATGACGAGAATAAGGTATTTTATATCGGATTCCGTACACCGCCAAAGGATTCAACAGGTGTGCCTCATATTATTGAGCATAGCGTGTTGTGCGGTTCAAAGGAGTTTCCGATTAAGGATCCATTTGTAGAGCTGGTTAAGGGTTCTCTGAATACCTTTTTAAATGCTATGACTTACTCTGATAAGACGGTATATCCTGTGGCAAGCTGTAATGATAAGGATTTCCAGAATCTTTGTCATGTATATCTGGATGCGGTATTCCACCCTAATATTTATAAGGAAGAGAAGATTTTCAAACAGGAAGGCTGGCATTACGAGCTTGAGAATGAAGAGGATGAATTAACACTAAATGGTGTTGTATATAATGAAATGAAGGGTGCGTTTTCATCTCCTGATGACGTACATGACAGAGAGGTAGTGAACTCTCTTTATCCTGATACGGCTTATGGAGTGGAGTCAGGTGGTGACCCTAAGGTCATTCCTGAGCTTACCTATGAGGCATTTTTGGATTTTCATGGCAAGTATTATCATCCTTCTAACAGTTATATTTATCTGTATGGAAATATGGATATGGTAGAGAAGCTTACATGGATGGATGAGAAGTATTTGAGTCAGTATGACAGCTTGGAGATTGATTCGGCACTGACCTTGCAGAAGTCGTTTGAGAAGCCTGTAACCATTCATCATGATTATCCTGTTATGGAGGGAGAGTCTTTAGAGGATAATACCTATTTGTCTTATAATGCAGTAGTTGGCACCAGCCTTGATAAGGAGCTTTATTATGGAATGCAGCTTGTGGATTATGCGCTTTGCTCGGCAGCAGGTGCGCCGTTAAAGCTTGCCCTGATTCATAAGAATATTGGTACAGAGGTATATAGCATTTATGAGAATGGTATTTATCAGCCATATTTTTCAATTGTGGCAAAGAATGCCAACGATGCGCAGCAGGAAGAGTTTGTAGCGATGATTGAGGAAGAGCTTCATAAGGCTGTAAAGGAGGGCTTGGATAAGAAGTCGCTTCTTGCAGGATTGAATTACTATGAGTTTAAGTATCGTGAGGCGGACTTTGGTTCTTATCCAAAGGGTCTGATGTATGGCTTACAGATGTTTGATTCATGGCTTTATGATGACAGTAAGGCATTTGATTTATTAGAGACTAATGAGGTATTTAAGTCTCTTAGAGAAAAGATTGATACAGATTATTATGAGCAGCTGATTCAGAAGTATCTGATTGATAACAATCATAAGACAGTATTGGTGGTATCACCTAAGGAAGGGCTGACTGCTTTGGAGGAGCAGGAGCTGGCAAAGAAGCTTCAGGATTACAAGGCAACTCTTAGTAAGGAAGAGCTTGCAAAGATTGTAAGAGATACGTTAGAGTTAAGAGAGTATCAGGAGTCTGAGGATTCACCTGAGGATATCGAGAAGCTTCCGATGTTGACAAGAGCGGATATGAAGAAGGAAGCAGATGGCTTTATTAATGAAGAGCGGATGATTGGTAATACGAAGGTATTATTCCATGATATATTTACCAATGGTATCGGCTATGTGAAGTTCTTGTTTGATGCATCTAAGATTCCGCAGGATTTATTTGCATACATGGGAATCTTTAAGAATGTTTTAGGCTATGTGGATACTAAGAGCTATACTTATGGAGAGTTAAACAACGAAGTAAACATTCATACAGGTGGTATTGGGGCTTCTGTGAGCACCTATACGAATGCTCTTGATTTATCAGAATATAAGCTCCTGTTTGAGATTAAGACAAAGGCATTGTATGAAGAGATGGAGAATGCAATGGCGCTTCTTACTGAGATGGTTGCATACTCTAAGTTTGATGATAAGGAACGAATCAAGGAGATTGTATCAGAGTTCAAGTCCAGAATGCAGGGAAATATGACGGCATCAGGTCATACCTTGGCAGCAGTCAGAGGTATGTCATACTTTAGTGAAACTGCAGCGATTTCTGAGTTGGTAAGCGGTATTCCATGCTACAGACTGCTTGAGAAGCTGGAGGCAGAGTATGAGGATTGCAATGCAGAGCTTATTGAGAAGCTTGTTGCATTGGCAAAGTATCTTTTCAGACCTGAGAATCTGATGGTGGATATTACAGCTACAAAAGAAGGCTACGAGAGATTAGAGGAGCTTTTGCCAGCCTTTGTAGAAAAGCTTTTTACAGAGAAGGTAGAAGAGTCTAAGCTGCAGATGGTGCCTGTACAGAAGAATGAAGGCTTCTGTTCCTCTGCGCAGATTCAGTATGTTGGAAGAGCAGGTAATTACAGAGATGGCGGTAAGAATCCATATACAGGTGCATTAAAGGTATTAAAGGTAATTCTTGGATATGATTATCTTTGGAATAATGTCCGTGTGAAGGGCGGCGCATACGGCTGTATGTGCAACTTTGGTAAGACAGGCGACAGCTACTTTGTTTCTTATCGTGACCCTAATCTGAAGAAGACCATGGAAACCTTTGAGGGTACAGGCGATTATTTAAGAGCCTTCAAGGCAGATGAGAGAACTATGACAAAGTATATTATCGGTACCATTAGCGATATGGATATTCCGTTGAATCCATCTGCAAAGGGAAGCCGTTCTCTTGGTGCATATCTTTCCAATATGACATTTGAGGATATTCAGAAGGAAAGAGATGAGGTGCTTACCTGTCAGGAGAAGGATATTCAGGCGTTAGCTGCCTATATGGATGCAATGATGCAGCAAAGAGCAGTTTGCGTTGTTGGTAACGGTCAGGCAATTGCAGATAATAAGGATATGTTTGATGCAATTGAGAATTTGTTTCACTAGATAGTCTTTAGATAAAGAAAGGTATATTTGAATGAACGAAAAGTATAAATCAGGATTTGCTGCCTTAATCGGCAGACCAAATGTTGGTAAATCAACACTTATGAATTGTCTGATTGGACAAAAGATTGCAATTACTTCCAAGAAGCCGCAGACAACCCGTAACAGAATACAGACAGTCTATACCTCTGATGAGGGACAGATTGTGTTTGTAGACACACCAGGTATTCATAAGGCGAAGAATAAGCTTGGTGATTATATGGTTGGTGTAGCAGAGCGAAGCTTAAAGGAAGTTGATGTGATTTTGTGGCTTGTAGAGCCGACAGATTATATCGGTGCAGGTGAGCAGCATATCATTGAGCAGCTAAAGCATGTAAAGGTACCTGTTATTTTAGTAATTAATAAGATTGATACAGTAAAGAGAGACCAGCTTTTAGGCTATATTGATGCCTACAGAAAGCAGCTTGATTTTGCGGAAATTGTTCCTGTATCAGCATTAAAGGATGATAATACGGATACTTTGATTGAATTGATTATGAAGTATCTTCCATATGGTCCAGCCTTTTATGATGAAGATACGATTACAGACCAGCCGATGCGTCAGATTGTAGCAGAATTGATTCGAGAGAAGGTGCTTCGAAGCATTGATGAGGAGATTCCGCATGGAGTTGCGGTAACGATTGAAGCTATGAAATTTAGCAAGAAAATCGTTGATATAGATGCGACAATTATCTGTGAAAGAGATTCCCACAAGGGAATTATCATCGGTAAGGGCGGTGCGATGCTTAAGAAAATCGGTTCTATGGCGCGTCCAGAGATTGAGGATTTGTTAGAACAGCATGTAAATCTTCAGCTTTGGGTTAAGGTAAAGAAGGACTGGAGAGACAGTGATTTTCTGATTAAGAACTTTGGATACAATCCAAAGGATAATGAAAGAGAATAAAAAAATCAAAAGTGCAAACCCTATTTCTGTAGACAACAGATGGAGGGAATAAGATGCACGAACATGATTGGAAAAGTTTCGAAAAGACAGGATGTGTCACGGATTATCTAAGATACAGGGGCGTTGCCTTCGAGGGTGATTCGACTGTAAATAAAGCGGAAGAAATGCGAGAGTGTACGAATGCAGAATCTGATAACAGTAACGGGAATTATCATCAAATCAGAACCTATTAGTGAATATGACAGAAGAGTTGTGCTGCTTACCCGTGAAAGAGGCAAGATTTCGGCATTTGCAAAAGGCGCAAGGCGTCAGGGCAACCGCCTGATGGCACCAACGAATCCCTTTTCTTTTGGACAGTTTAGAGTCTATGAGGGAAGAACAGCATACAATCTGTCGGATGCAGAGATTACCAATTATTTTGAGGAGCTGAGACAGGACTTTGTCGGGGCGTATTATGGTATGTATTTTATGGAAATATGTGATTACTACGCCAGAGAGAATAATGATGAAAAGGAGCTTTTAAAGCTCTTGTATCAGTCACTTAGGGCATTGTGTGCAGGCTCCATACCGAATCAGCTGGTAAGATGCATATTTGAGTTAAAGGCAATTATGATTAATGGAGAATTTCCGGGTGTGATGGGAAGTACACTCGGAGATTCTGCAGTTTATACCATTGATTACATAATGAGAACGCAGGTGGAAAAGCTTTACAGCTTTGTGGTTACCGCGGAGGTATTATGTGAATTGCAAGGTTTTTGCAAGAGAATCTGCAAAAGAGTAATGGAACGGGATTTTAAAAGTCTTGAAATACTTGAAAATCTTGAATAAGTTCGATATAATAAAACGCGGTTTGAATGAAAGTGAACGCAAATATAGTTTGCGGAATCGGAAAGGCAGGGGATTATTGTGAAAAAGTTTGTTTTATCCATAATACTGACTGTCTTGATGATTAACCTGGTAGCGTGTGGAACTGAGAGTGTGAATCCTGAGGCTGACATGGTGTCTTATATTAAGGTGTTGGAGGATGGCACGATTGAGGGCGCTATTGTGGAGGATTTCGGAGAGTCATACTATGATGTCGAGGGGCTTAAGAGTATGATTCAGGATGCTATTAACGAATACAATCAGAAAGACATTACAGCAGGGATTAAGTTAATATCATGTGAACTAATAGAAGAACAGGTAAAGGTAATTCTTCGGTATGGAAGCTACAGGTCGTATACTGGTTTTAATTCCAGAGAGTTATTTGTAGGAACGGTGAAGGAAGCTTCAAAGCTTGGGTATGATTTGGATGTCAGCATGTTAGGAACAGGTAAGGCGTCTGTGAAGTTATCTCAGGATGAGCTTTTGGCACTGGAGAAGATGAAGATTGTGATTGCCGAGGAGCCTATAAGAGTGATATGCTATGGTAATATAGATTATTATACAGAGTCAGCTGCTCTTGTAGGAAAGAAAGCGGTTGATATGGAGCATACGCAGGGATACGGCGTTGTTCTATTTGAATAAATAGTCGCACAAGCGGCGGAATGTGAGGAAAAATAATGGAAAAGACTATGGAGAAAATTGTTGCTTTAGCAAAGGCAAGAGGATTTGTATATCCTGGTTCAGAGATTTATGGCGGACTTGCAAATACTTGGGATTACGGTAATCTTGGTGTTGAGCTTAAGAACAATGTAAAGAGAGCATGGTGGCAGAAGTTTGTACAGGAGAATCCTTATAATGTAGGTGTAGACTGTGCAATTCTTATGAATCCACAGACATGGGTTGCATCAGGACATTTAGGTGGTTTCTCAGACCCTCTTATGGATTGTAAGGAGTGCCATGAGCGTTTCCGTGCAGATAAATTAATCGAAGATTATTGCGCAGAGAATGGCATCGCACTTGAGGAGTCTGTAGACTCTTGGTCAAATGAGCAGATGAAGAATTTTGTATAAGAGAAGAATATTGCATGTCCTACATGTGGTAAGCATAACTTCACAGATATTCGTCAGTTTAACCTTATGTTCAAGACCTTCCAGGGTGTAACAGAGGATGCTAAGAATACAGTATATTTAAGACCTGAGACAGCTCAGGGTATCTTTGTTAACTTTAAGAACGTACAGAGAACATCAAGAAAGAAGATTCCATTTGGTATCGGACAGATTGGTAAGTCTTTCAGAAATGAGATTACACCTGGTAACTTTACTTTCCGTACAAGAGAGTTTGAGCAGATGGAGCTTGAGTTCTTCTGCGAGCCTGGTACAGATTTAGAGTGGTTCCAGTATTGGAGAGCGTTCTGCCGTGACTGGCTGCTTAGCCTTGGTATCAAAGAGGATGAGATGCGTCTTCGTGACCATTCACCTGAGGAGCTTTGCTTCTATTCTAAGGGAACAACAGATATCGAATTCTTATTCCCATTTGGCTGGGGTGAGCTTTGGGGTATCGCTGACAGAACAGATTATGATTTGACACAGCATCAGAACATTTCTGGTGAGGATATGTCATACTTTGATGATGAGAAGAAGGAGAAGTATGTACCATACGTTGTAGAGCCATCACTTGGTGCTGACCGTGTTGTACTTGCATTCCTTTGTGCAGCATATGATGAGGAAGAGATTGGTGAGGGAGATGTTAGAACAGTTCTTCACTTCCATCCTGCACTTGCACCTGTTAAGATTGGTGTGCTTCCACTTAGCAAGAAGTTAAATGAAGGTGCTGAGAAGATTTTCATGGAGCTTTCTAAGAAGTATAACTGTGAATTTGATGACAGAGGAAATATTGGTAAGAGATATCGTCGTCAGGACGAAATCGGTACACCATTCTGTATTACATACGATTTCGAGTCAGAAGAGGATCAGGCAGTTACAATTCGTTTCCGTGATACAATGGAGCAGGTTAGAGTTAAGATTGATGAGCTTGACGCATGGTTTGCAGATAAGTTTACATTCTAATAAGATAATGATAAAACAGGGTGCCACGGCACCCTGTTTTGTTTATGGATTATATATTCTGTGTTCTATTAATCGCTTCTCATATTCATCATGAGGTAGGGGCTTATCATAAAGGAAGCCCTGCGCCATATGACAGTTCAATTTATCAAGAACGGTTAACTGTTCTTGAGTTTCGACACCTTCACATACAACCTGCATACCTAAGTCCTGTGCCATGTTGATGATGGTCTTGATAACAACCTCATCTGACTTGTCCTTTCCGAAGGAGGTATGGAGGAAGGATTTGTCCAGCTTAATAATCTGGATGTTTAGGTTTTTAAGCAGATTCAATGAAGAATAGCCTGTACCAAAGTCATCAATAGCAGTATGGATGCCATGTTGGTTCATGGTATTAATAAATTCTGATAAGGCTTGGAAATCTTCATAACCTGATGATTCGGTCAACTCTATTTCAATGTATTTAGAATCAACATGGTATTTCTCCATTATTGCAAGAATATCTTTTGCCAAGTTCTTGTTATGGAGATGAAGCTTGGAAAAATTTGAAGATATACGAACTGGTTCTATACCTTTGTCGAGCCAGTCACGAATATCCTGACAAACCTTTTCAAATACATAAAAATCTATAAGACAAATGGTTCCTTCTCTTTCAAAGACTGGAATAAAATCGGCAGGCGGTACAAGTTGACCGTTTCGTTGCCAACGAACTAAAGCTTCACTTCCGCAAAGTGTTCGATCATTCAGCTTAACTTTGGGTTGATAATATACAACAAATTCTTTGTTAGCGATTGCAGAAGAGAAAGACGCGGCAATTTCCTTGTCGTGGATTGCTTTGTCAAGCACACTGCTGTCGAACCAGATGGTATCTTTATAAACGGAATTCTTTGCCACTGCCACTGCTATAGTGCTTCGATTCATGACTTCGTTCATTGTATCGGATTGAACAATCGGATAAACACCAACGTTGGCAAGAATATCAATGGTGTTGATGGATTCTGCTAATTCTACATGTACACGCACATTAGAGATTACATCAAGGAATTCCTGAATGCGTTCATTATGAATTAGGACAACAAAATTATCGCCGCCTAATCGGGCAAAGATTTCATCCTCCTTAAGGGATTCCATTACCTGCATACTATATTTTCGTAAAAGAGTATCGCCTGTTCTGTTACCAAATCGTTGGTTGATATATTTAAAATTCTTGAGATTTAAGAAGACACTTGTGTAGTTGTGTAAGCGGTTTTGTGCCTTAAGCATAGAACCATACTGAACCAAACCTGCAGTATTAGCTGCACCTGTCAGCACATCGGTTATGGCAGATTTGCGTACCAACCCTGTCAATCGTGCCCTGCCACATAAAATATAAATATTTCTAATCAAGAAATGAATATCCTGTATTTCTTCCTCGTTCCAAATATAATCCTTACAGGGATAACAACTGATATCAACTGCACCCTGCTCACCTGTCACAAAATGATCAGTAACAGGAACATCAGAATAACCATTAGGGGAATCATAAATTGTGACTGAATGATGGGCTGCCTGATGATTATACTGATTGGGTGGTGCCTGCAATTCTAATATCATTTTACCAAGGTGAATGGAACCTGCAAGCGCAGGGAGATTCCTTGCAATATGACCAATCAGTTCGTCTGTGGAAAAAATATTTTCAGGGATATTATCCAGAAAATGAAAATATTCATTACTACACAATTTCATTACTAATAACCTTCTTTCTGTATAGTTACTTATAGTTTAGCGTGTCGGAAGAGAGAATGCAAGAATGAAAAAACAGATAACGGTAAAGAAAAACAGAAAAAAACAATAATGTAAATAAAATTTCAAAAAACAGTGCAAATATTTCAGGGAAATGTTAAAATAAAAATAAGACACTAAGGGGATACTTAAACGCAATGAAGGAGCATTATTAAAAGCATAAGTGTAGGAGTGCAGTATATGAGTTATAGTTTATATTTTGCGGTTTGTTCAGTCGTTATAAGTATTATATTAATAGCATCTATTTATATGAAGTATAGGATGCTGACGAAAGAGAATCTTATTCTAAAGGTTCTTGTCTGGCTGGTTTTACTATTTAATCTGCTTGATTTGCTTGTGGGAGCCAATGGAAAGCTATATAGCATGGGAGATATAGCGGTGTTGGTATCAAATTCCGTTCTATGGCTTTGCAGACAACTGATTCTGAGCGGTTATGTAGTGTGTGTTGCATCTCATGTTGAAACCAGAAAAAAACTGCCTGTAGCTATGAAAATAGCGCTCGTTATTTGTAATCTGTATGGAATTATTCTGCTGGTTGTAAATCTTGGGAACGGATGTCTGTTCTGCGTGAATGAAATGGGAAAAATAGCAAATGGCGCAGGTGTGGCATTGTACTATATTATGGAATTTGGATTTTTCATAATTGGTTTAATCTATTTAGGTGTTTCGCAGAAGGTTCTAGATATGTCCAGACGGATTGCGTTGTATATTTTTGTGGTAATGCCATATGTAGGAATTCTGTTACAGTATTTTATGGGACGAGTTCATCCAGAGGGGTTGGGAATGACGCTGGGTGTTCTGTGGTTGTATTTGAACTTGCCAAAGGCGGACAGATTAATCGACCCGACTACCAATACATTGAATCAGTATGCGTTGATTAATAAGCTGGATTCTGTGGAGTCCATGGGCTTAGAAGAGAATGTGTTGGTTATTAAATTTCGTGATAGAAACGTACTTAAGGATACTTATGGATTGGATATCTATAGGAGACTGTTATGGGATGTTGCGGCTTTTCTGATGAAGAAGGTAGCAAAGGAGAATGTATTTTATCTTGGTGATGCCAGATTTGTAGTAATGCTGCCAAAGGGAGAAAAGGATGCTAAAGAAAATGCTTTCAAAGAAAAGTTTTTCTTGGAAAAGGCAAACAGTATTTTAAAGGAGCTTCAGGAACCGTGGAAAATATATAATACGGAGATTACACCATGGATTGTAGCAGCGCTGTTGGAGATGCCTGAGGATGCCAAGAATATTAATGATATTTTTAACTATCTTGAGTATTTGGCAATTATGCCTGCTCTAAAGGATGGTAAGGTATATGAAGGTAAGCATCTGGATGTTGCGTATATGAAGCGCTATGATGAAATAGAAAAAGCGATAGACAGAGCTTTACAACAGACAAATTTTGAGGTACATTATCAGCCTATTTACAGTCAGAAGGAAAATCGAATTGTTGCGGCTGAAGCGCTGCTTCGAATGCATGATGACGAGATGGGATATGTTTCGCCTGAGGAATTTATTCCGATTGCAGAGAAGAATGGTAAGATTGTTACGATAGGACATGTGGTACTGGAAAGCGTATGCCAGTTTCTACAGCAGACGAATATTGAGGATTACGGCATCCGATATATTGAAGTAAACCTGTCTACGGTAGAGTGTATGCAGGAAAGTCTTCCCAATGAAATAGAAGAGATTATGAAGAGGTATGATATTGACCCATCGCAGATTAATCTGGAAATTACGGAAACGGCACTTGCTCAAAAGCAGGAAATCCTTGCAGAAAATATGGACAAGATTAATGAAATGGGCGTTACCTTCTCTTTGGATGATTATGGAACGGGATATTCGACCATGACCTATATGATGACACTTCCATTTAAGATTGTTAAGATTGATAAGTCTATTCTATGGTCTTCCTTTGAAAATGAAAGGGCAATGATTGGACTTAGAGCAAGTATTCAGATGATTCGAGAGATGAATATGGAAATCGTTGTGGAAGGCGTTGAGTCGGAGGGAATGGCAAAAAGGCTCGAATCTCT
>JAFUKJ010000063.1 GCA_017467805.1 Lachnospiraceae bacterium | reverse complement strand
TGTGATTATATTATGGCATCTTACGTGGCATTTGGTCATTCAGATAGCTATAACGTAGCGGTAGCGATGCAGCGCTGGATTTGGACAGGTGACTACCAGGGATACTTTACAAGATTCTGTGCTGGTGGTATGCTGGTAGCGGTTCCTATTACAATCTTGTTCATGGCATTACAGAAGTACTATGTAGAGGGTGTAACTGGAGGAGCTGTAAAGGGCTAATTATTATATTGAATATAAACATGAAATCGGTAGTCGAAGCGGCTACCGATTTTGTGGATATATCCGAACGATATGGTGAAGAGGATAAATGTACGAAAAGGAGAAAGAAGGCTATGAAAATTAGAAAATTATTAAGCATGTTTTTGATGGCTTCTTTTATTTTATGTAGTTGTGGAAACGATTCCATCCAATCAACACAGCCAGACACGGAAAGTGCTGAGAGTGTAGAGAATGAGACTGCCGACGAGCAGATACAGGAAACTACATATACATATGATTATGAGCAAAGGCTGAACATCATTGATGATAATTATAGAAACTATTACGAGATATTTGTATATTCTTTTTATGATAGCAACGGTGATGGCATTGGTGATATTAACGGTGTGATTGAGAAGCTGGATTACATACAGGAGATGGGATTTAATGGAATATGGCTTATGCCGATTATGCCTTCGACTACATATCATAAATATGACGTAACGAACTATTGTGATGTTTCTGTTGAATATGGTTCTTTAGAGGATTTCCAAAGATTGTTGGAGGAGAGTCATGAGAGAGGAATCAGAGTGGTTATTGATTTCGTAATGAATCATTCTTCGTCAGGACATCCTTGGTTTGTTGAGGCATGTAATTACTTAAAGTCACTTCCAGCAGGAGCAGAGCCTGATTTAGAGGAGTGCCCATATGTAGATTATTATCATTTTGCGAGAGAACAGGTAAACAGTACTTATTATAAAGTGGGTAATTCTGAGTGGTATTATGAAGGCGTGTTCTGGTCGGAGATGCCTGACTTGAATTTATCTTCAGAAGCTGTGAATGCAGAGTTTCAGGAAATTGCAAAGTTCTGGATTGATATGGGTGTAGATGGCTTTAGAATGGATGCTGTTGCTCATTTTGAAGAGAGTGATACAGAGTACAATGCTCAGGTGTTAAATGAATTTTTTGATTATTGTACTTCTTTAAATCCTGATTTCTACATGGTAAGTGAAGCATGGGTAAACGATGCAGCAATAGCGCAGTATTATATCAGTGAAACACCTAGCTTTTTCAACTTTGGAGTGGCTTCTGCAGAGGGTAAGCTTGTAAAGGCAGCAAGAGGAAAATACAAGGCAACAAGCTTTGTAAATTCGATGTTGAATTATCAGAATACCTTATCAGAAATTTATCCTGATTATATTGACGCTCCTTTTATAGCAAATCATGATATGGCAAGAGTTTCCAGTATGCTTAGAAGTGATGCAAATGATATGAAGATGGCGTGTGGTTTGTTGATGACTATGAATGGAAGTCCTTTTGTTTATTATGGAGAAGAGATTGGTATGACAAGCTCTGGAACAAAGGATGAAAATAAGCGTCTTGCGATGATTTGGTCAAATTCAGATACAACTGGCATGACTAATGGACCAAAGGATGCGGATGACGGCATTGTGTCTTCTTTTGCAGGTGTGGAGGAGCAGTTAGCAGATGAGAGTTCAATTTTGAACTATTATAAGCGTGCAATCAGACTTCGTAATGAGAATCCTGAGATTGCCAGAGGTGAGATTAAGGTGATTGAAGCTTTGTGTGTAGAGCATCAGGCGGTAATTACAAAGACTTATGAGGGCAGTACGATTGCTATTGTGTATAATACTTCAGATGAAGCTATGGAGGTTGTGTTAAATGATGCTGCGGTTGAGGGAATGGCAATTCGTGGATATTTGACACTGAATGGAGAGGTTGTAGAATTGGGTGAAAATACACTCACCATGCCTGCACAGTCAATCTGTATTTTGAAGTAATAGAATATGCCTTGCAACTTTTTATGTGATGTATTATATTTAAATTATGAAAGTTTACGAAAGACGTGAGCATAATGAAGATATATATAATACGTCACGGTGAGACGGATTGGAATACAGTAAAAAGACTTCAGGGACGCTCGGATATTGAGTTGAATGACAAGGGACGTCGTTTGGCAGAGGTAACAGCAGACGCTTTGCGAGAGGTTAATTTTTCAAGAATATATACAAGCCCATTGAAGCGAGCGAAGGAAACTGCCATGATAATCAGACAGGGTAGAGAGATTCCTGTAATAGAGGAGCCGCGTATCATAGAGATGAGCTTTGGTATTTATGAGGGGCTTTGTAGCGGGAAGGAGCATTATACAATTCCAGACTCGAATTTTTCATTTTTTTTCACACAGCCTGATTTATATATTCCGCCAAAAGGGGCAGAATCTATAGAGGAGTTGTGTGAGAGGACGACAGACTTCTTGCGGGAGCTGGTTCAGTGTCAGGATATTCAGGATGATACCGTATTAATTTCTACGCACGGTGCGGCATTGATGGGACTTTTGTCATCTGTGCATAACAGAGGAATTGCCGAGTTTTGGGGTGAAGGTGTGCATAAGAATTGTGCGGTTACGATTTTAGAGTCAACTAAGGATGGTATTTCGATTCTTGAAGAAGGAAAAATCTTTTATTAATACAACGAAAGAGGGCAGGCAAGATGGTAGAAACAGAATACAGCAAAGTAAAAGTAAATAATGAAATGGATTTTTGTTCCGTTGTTGATAATGAGTTTAAGAGAGACTTGGAAAAGGCATTTATGAAGGCAAGAGTTTCTTATTTTTTGAGATGGGAGAAGCCTGGCTTTTTCGCTAAGATTTTCAAAAGAGAGAAGATGAGGGTTGTATTCTGTATTAATCAGGCACAGATAGAGCTTGCGGAGAATGTAATCAAGTCTATGGGCGATGAGGCAGTAGCTCAGATTCGTTTCATAAAGACAAAGTCAAATAATAAGATGGGATTTTAAAAAGCTTGCGAGGATTGATTCCTCGCAAGCTTTTTGTAAAGATAGTATCTGTCAGACAAGAAGCAGTTTAACTGTTTCTTGTGAAGTGTTGCTATGCAACACTTTATTCTGGCATAATAATGGCGGCAATGATATAAGCCAAAAGTCCGCAACCAACGCAGAAGGAAAAGAGAATCCATAATAAGCGGATAACTGTCGGGTCGATGTTAAGATATTCGCCGATACCTCCGCATACACCACAAAGCTTTCTATTAACTTGTGATTTGTATAATCTTTTTGATTCGTTATTCATATAAAACATCCTTTCATTTATGATATAGTTGATTTGGGAAGGAAGATTTCTTCTTTCCATATTATTATTCAAAATCTACAACAATTTCACCTAATGAACAGTTTAGATAATAATTGCTATCAGAATCATGTTCAATGTCTTTGTTTACATGTCCACTGTATGAACTATGGTCTAATTCAATATTTCCAAGAGAACAAGTCATGTAATAGTTATGTTGATCTAAATGATCGTTTAAAGTTAAATCGATAGAGCCTGTACTGCAGGTACTGTTTAGCTCTCCTGTGATGATACCTTCATATTCGATGCCGCCAATACCAACATGTATAGTAGTATCTACAGTAGAAGCATCTGTAATGCATAATGCACCAACGCCGATATCAGAACTTAAAGTTGTTGCTTCTAAGCCGTTAATCGTAATGGCTCCTGCGCCTAAGGTAATTGCGGCATTATCGGCTGTCAGATTAGTATATTCAAGATTACCTGCACCAACAGAGATTGCTATTTCATTATATTGATGTACAGGAACCTTTAATGTAACCTGGCAAGTAACATCTTTAGTAGTTTCGAATCCGCTGTTAAGATAAAAGGTTCCGTCTTCTGCATAGTATTGCAGATTTTTACAATGAACAGCTTCTATTTGGAAATTGTCATCCTCTGAAGGTTGTATCAGCAATTCACCACCATCCATGGAAATAGAAATATTATCCACATCAGCAAGAGGGGCAGCCAGATAATTGGTATGGACTCCTGAATGGATAGGATAGTCGCTGTTATAGTGAACAGAGCTTTCCACATCAGAGAAGCTAAGCTTCCACTTGATATCTTCGTACTCCCACAGCTTATCAAGCCATGTATTGATTCGGGATGGAAGATTTGCATCGGTAACATCCTTTACAATCCTATGACTTCCCCAAATGATACAGAGAATAACGATAATAATGCCTAGTATAAACGTAATAAGAGCAGTAATAAGTGAGCCTTTTACAAACTTTTTCATGAGTGAGCCTCCCTTCTTGGTGGTGTGATTCTATGCCATAGCGCGCTTAACTGTTTGATAATCCATGGGAATACTTTCCCGCAAATCCAGCCTGTAAATAGTGTAAAGAGAATACCTAAGGCAAAGATTATCAAGGAAATACCAATTAATAGTGCGCCTACAAATGGGCTAAGGAATAAATTGTATATTCCCAGAGCAAATAAAACAATGCCGACGAGTAAAAATGCAATACCTATAATTCCAACAGCAAAGATTACTGCAAGAATGGTGATAATTGCACTGAAAATAACAGATACGACGGCAACTACCAAAGGAATCCAGAATGGGCAAAGGGCTACTGCTAATACTAATATTAGAGCTAAGTTGCTCTTATTACTTTCCTTTTTGCTATTACGCTTTTCGTTTTGATTGTATGCTTCTGTGCGAGTTGCTACTGCATTTGGTGATGCTTCGTCAGAATATGTCGTTCTTTGATTAATGTCTTTCTTAATATCCGAAGCAACCTTCTGTGGTGAGCCAAGCTCCTGCAATAATGCTTCTTCATTTTCTAATCCTGCATCTTCGATATACTCCTGATAATAGGAGAGAGCTTCTTCGCGCTCCTCAGGGGATATATCAGAGAGCTGTAAGGCTAGCTGATTTAGAAATTCTGTTTTATTCATGAGTAATACCTCCCTCAAATACACTCGTGATTTTGGTAGAATAAGATATCCATTCGGACTTATATAACTGTAGCTGGGCATTGCCTCTATCGGTAATCTGATAGTAGCGACGGTTTCTGCCTGCGCATTCCTTATCATAGGTAACCAGACATTCGTCCTTCTGTAGGCGTCTGAGAACAGGATAAAGAGTGGATTCGCTTAATTCTATAACTTGCCGTACGTCCTGTGTAATCTTGTAGCCGTAGGTGCCTTCCGCATCCTTGGCAACAACAGCCAGCACAATGGCATCCAGCAAGGTGGAACCAGTATTAAATATCATGCCATAACTCCCTTCTTGTGTGATTTTATAATATTATACAGCATATAATATTGTTCTATATAATACTATATGCCGTATGGTATTATATGTCAAGAAATATCTTGACTTTTTTATTTTGATTGTCTATCATTAAAGAATAAGAAAAAGGTAGTGCCAAAGAGGAGTATTCATTACCCCTTATCAGAGAGAGAAGTCCATCGGCTGAAAGATTTCTTGAAGGAAGGAATGAAGAAGGTAGCTTTGAAACCGGGATTCTGAACGTAATGTTTCTTATCAGTAAGGATTCACGATTTGTCCCCGTTATCGGACAAGGCTCTGATGGGAGCTGTAAGGAGCAGGATATTTATATCCTGGAACAAAGGTGGTACCGCGATAACTCGCCCTTTGCTGTGTAAACGGCAAAGGGCTTTTTGTTTCACAAAAAGCCCACATGCACACGAAAAAGCAAGGAAGATGTCGCATAAATGCGACGCTTTTTCGGCGCAGGAATGTGCCAAGGCACATTCTATTAGAATTTGTAACTAAGTAATTTATATATTTAGAAAGGATGAACAAATATGAGCAAAGAATTAGCAAAAACTTATGACCCACATGGGTTGGAAGACCGTATTTATCAGAATTGGCTTGATAAGAAATATTTTCATGCCGAAGTAGACAGAAGTAAGAAACCATTTACCATTGTGATTCCACCACCAAACATCACAGGTCAGCTTCACATGGGACATGCGCTTGATAACACTATGCAGGATATCCTCATTCGTTTTAAGAGAATGCAGGGTTACAATGCATTATGGCAGCCTGGTACAGACCATGCAAGTATTGCAACAGAGGTTAAGATTATTGAGAAGCTTAAGGAAGAGGGCATTGATAAGCATGACCTTGGACGTGAGAAATTCTTAGAGCGCGCTTGGCAGTGGAAGGAAGAATATGGCGGAAGAATTATCAGTCAGTTGAAGAAGCTTGGTTCTTCTTGTGACTGGGATAGAGAGCGTTTTACAATGGATGAGGGCTGTAATAAGGCAGTTACTGAAGTATTTTGTAAGATGCATGAGAAGGGATATATTTACAAGGGTTCCAGAATGATTAACTGGTGTCCTGTATGTAATACTTCTATTTCAGATGCAGAGGTTGAGTATTAGGACCAGGCAGGTCATTTCTGGCATATCCAGTACCCTATTTTAAATGATGATGGTACAGATTCAGGTGAGTTCTTGACATTTGCTACTACCAGACCTGAGACAATGCTCGGAGATACAGCAGTAGCGATTCATCCTGATGATGAGAGATATGCTCACTTAAAGGGTAAGAAGGTAAGACTTCCTATTATGAACCGCGAGATTCCGATTGTTGAGGATACTTACGTTGATATGGAATTCGGTAATGGTGTTGTTAAGATTACACCAGCTCATGACCCTAATGACTTTGAGGTAGGTA
>JAFUKJ010000062.1 GCA_017467805.1 Lachnospiraceae bacterium | reverse complement strand
ATACCACGATACTTGGATGATTATAATTCTGCGTAATCAGCTCCTTCATCTGTGAAATGGTATTCTCGCGTCCTGTCTCCATATGCTTGGAAATATAAGGAATCTCCGCCCATACCACCATTCCCTTCTCATCACACAAGTCATAGAAATACTGGTCATGCTGGTAATGTGCCAAGCGAATGGTATTGGCACCCATCTCGCAAATCAGCTCCATATCCTCTCTATGATGCTCAGGCAACAGGGCATTTCCAAATCCCCATCTGTCCTGATGGCGCGATACGCCTCTTAGCGGATAGCTTTCGCCATTTAAAATAAAGCCCTTATTCGCATCAATGGCAAAGGTACGGCATCCAAAGCGCGTGCTTACTTTGTCCAGCTCCTGCTCTGCATCCCACAAAATCGCTTCAGCAGTATAGAGATAAGGATCTTTTCGTCCATGCCAGCGATGTACATTGTCAATGGTCATAGTTACCTTTGTCTTTGCACTCTTAGTCTTTGCAACTACATTTCCTTCTCTATCTGCAATGGTATAGAATATCTCCTGACCGGCCCTTGCATTTGTTAAGAATACCTCTACTTCTACGTTTGCACTACCTTCTTCAAGCGCTGGCGTTACCTTAATGCCAGGACCTCCATAATATTCCAAATCAAAATGAGACTCACTTACTGCTATCATATTCACATCACGATACAAACCGCCGTAAAAGGTAAAGTCTGCCATCTGCGGATATACAATCTCATTCTGACCGTTATCTACCGTAATGACAATCAAGTTCTTCTCTTTTAAAGCGCCTGTCACATCCACACGCCATGTAGAATAGCCTCCGTCATGATTCGCCAGCTTCTCACCGTTGATATATAAATCTGCAGAAGAATTTGCACCATTTATTTCCAAATAATACTTGTCCGCCTTTGGTAAATCACTCTTTTCTAATTCTTTTGCATAATAGCAGGTTCCACGGTAATAATCTGCTCCGCCATCCTGTCCATCAATCGCATTCCATGTATGGGGAAGATTTACGAAGTCCCAATGTTTTGGCATTTGGGTCGGTATTTCATTCGCCATCTTTGTAAAAGCCCATTTATTATTTAAATTTACAATCTGTCTCATATCATTCTCCTTTCACACCCCTGTTATTAGTAGTATACCACCGTGAATATTATGTATGAATACTCTCGGAACTTATTTCATTATCTTTTTAGATTGTTTAAATTTATATAAAAAGAGAACGTCCAAACGAACGCTCTCCTTATTATAACCTTATAAATACTTTCTCATCGCAGCCTCTACTACATGCCCTACCAAAACAGATGTAGTAACGCTTCCTGCGCCGCCAGGTACTGGTGTAATGGCATCTACGATTGCCTCTGCCTCTGCGTAATTCACGTCTCCGCAAAGCTTGCCCTCCGCATTCACATTGATACCTACATCAATAACAACCTGACCTTCTCTTAAGTATGAACCGTCAATGACACCAGCTCTTCCTGCTGCCACGATAACGATATCTGCTTCCTTTACAACAGAAGGCATATCCACTGTCTTAGTGTGACAAATGGTAACAGTTGCATTCTTCTGAATCAGCATCATCGCTGCAGGCTTACCTACTACAAGACTTCTGCCTACTACAACTGCCTTCTTTCCAGTGCAATCAATACCGTAATGGTCAAGAATCTCCATACAGCCCTGTGGTGTACATGGTGGAAAGCCCTGTGCCTTTCCTGCAAACACGCCTGCCATAGAGCCATCTGTAATACCGTCTACATCCTTCTCAAAATCAAGTGCATTGATAATCTTCTCCTCATTCAAATGCTTTGGAAGTGGACGGAATAATAATACGCCGTGAATCTTGTCATCCTTATTTACCTTATCAATCACTGCAAGAAGCTCTTCCTCTGTTACATCCTGTGGAAGCTGGAACTTCTCATAGGCAACGCCCAGTGTCTCGCATCTCTTGGTAGCACCTCTTTCATAAGAAATATCATCCTCGCGCTCGCCCACACGGATAATTCCAAGTGTTGGTATGATACCCTTTTCATTTAACTTAGCAACATTTGCCTTTATCTTTTCATTCATTGCGACAGTAACTTCCTTGCCTAATAACTGCTTTGCCATTTGTATCTATCCTTTCTTATTTCTTAAGTCTTTCGTTCACACTGTTAAATACCACATCTGCCTTCTCGGAATACACACGAATCATCTCATTCGCCTCTGCGTTTAACACCTCTGCATACTCACGATTTGCCATTGATTTTGTATTGATAAATACATTCAGGGATGCGCCAAGCAAAGCTGCCTTACAGAATGCCGCACCCACACCTGCATCGCTGAGAGCAATCACGCTTCCTTTCTTGGCAAACTCCTCTATCACATCAATTGCTTCACAACATTTTCTCATAATCTCCATTGGAACTGAACAGGCATCCTTTAACACGATTTCCATAACGCGTGCCTTCTCTGCTTTCTCTTCCTCTGTATCCTTTGGCATACCATATGCCTTAGACAATGGCTCGAATACTTTCGCATCCTCCTCTACCAAACGAAGGAAATCCTTCTGCAATGCGTCTGCCTTCTCCTTTAATGCGATAATATCAGCCTCTACCTCTGCATACTTCTTCTTGCCTACGGTAAGACTTCCTACCATATTACCAAGTGCAGTTCCTAATGCACCTACTAATGCCGATGCGCCGCCGCCACCTGGTACTGGTGCCTTCGTCGATAATATTTCCACAAAATCTTCACATGAATAGGTTGTAAAGCTCATGTTATTCCTCCTTGTTTTTTCGAAGAAAAAATGCCTGCCCGCTTTTGCAGGCAGAGGAATTTTCCTCCTAATATCTAATATCTTATATTCAACTCATACATTTGAATCGCAAAGCATAGATAACCTCTCTGCGAATTCATTTTAGTACCTAACATTATGTATTATATAGGTTTTAGGAAATTATGTCTACTAAGTGTTTCACAACCGTAACTATAATCTCTATTATCGCATTACAATGCTTCCTGTTTTCCACATCACTTTCGCACCACATAGATATATCTT
>JAFUKJ010000061.1 GCA_017467805.1 Lachnospiraceae bacterium | reverse complement strand
TAACACCGCAGAGATTGTTAGATTGATATTTGAAAGCTTTGTTCAACATAGGAGTTATGCAAGTGTATTGAAAGAACTTCATACTAGGAGAATTAATCCACCGACTATTTATAAGAAAACAGGGCAGGTATTCTTTTTAGAGGATTCTGGTTACAAAGGATGGGAAGTAGACACGATAAAAAGAATATTAAGCGCAAGAACTTATACTGGAGATTTGGTGCAAGGAAAGACCAGTATTACGGCTAAAAATGAAAAGAATCGTATTCATAAAGATGAGAGCGAATGGGTAACAAAAATCAATACACATGCGGGACTGGTTAGTAAAGAACTATTTGAGCAAGCGCAAGATATTAGGAAAGAGATTGCGGAGGAAGTTGCGAATCGGAAACATCATTCAGATAACTATCCAATAGAAGAGAATATATTTGATGATGTCTTTTACTGTGGCGTCTGTGGGAAGAAAATGACAAGGACAAGCAGAGTGACAACATACGCAAATGGAACAGTGAAGCGAGTAGATGCTTATTTGTGTCCAAACGGTAAGAGTTCTAAGGTGGATAGTTGTCCGACATCAAACACGATAACAAAAGATGCATTGGTAGATATTCTTTCTTCCATGATGCAAGTGGAATTTAAGGCATATTTGGAAAAAACAAAAACTTATAAAGCTATGGCAAGCAAAAATATAGAGAGTGCCAAAGTCGCCATGGAAAAAGAACAAAGACGTATTGAAGTGGAGCAGAGTCAGTTAGAAGGCAGCGTTCAGAAAGCATATATGAATTATCGCAATGGAAAGCTGGAACAGAAGGACTTTGTTTCTGTAAAATTGTCAGTTGCCAAGAAGCAGGAAGAGATTGCTGAGCGTTTGCGTCAATGTGAAGAACGGAAAAAAGATATTGAGAAGCTAGGAAGTAAATATATTAAAGCAATTGGTGCATTAGCGATGTTGAAAAATAAAAGTGTGTGGACAAAGGATATGGTTGATGCACTAATAGAAAGACTTTATCTATATCCTGGTAAGCGTATTGAAGTGTTCTATCAGTTTTCTAATGATATGTTGGAGGGACTTGTATGATGAATGTGATTGCAATGTATCTTCGATTGTCAAACGAGGATGAAGGATATAAAGAGGAAAGTAATAGTATTGGAAATCAGAGGATTTTAATAAAGGAATATATTAGAAAACATTTTGGTGCATCGCAATACTCTGTGAAAGAGTATTGTGATGATGGATATTCAGGAACTAATTTCGACCGCCCAGGGATAAAGGAATTATTAGAAGATGTAAAAAAGCAGAGAGTTCAATGTATTGTGGTAAAGGATTTGTCACGATTTTGCAGAGATTACATAGAGCTTGGAACTTACCTGAATCAGATATTTCCATTTATGGGAGTGCGATTTATTGCAATTAATGATAATTACGATAGCGATTCCCATGAAGGAAATACAATTGAGATGGATACGGCTTTCAAGACATTGGTTTATGATTTATACAGTAAGGACCTTTCTATTAAGATGAAAGCAGTATATCAAAGTAAGTGTGAGAACGGTGAATACATATTTGGACAAACTCCATATGGTTATGTGAAGAGTACGGAAGAAAAGAATCAGATTCTGATTCAAGAGGAAAAGGCAGAAGTAATCCGCGAAATCTTTATGATGAAAGCTGCTGGTGAGAGTAACAAGAAGATTGCTCGGTATTTGCAGGAAAGAAATATTCCTACATGGACACAGTTAAGACGAATAACAGCGACAAGGTGATTTCATGGAATCCATCATCTATTACAAGGATTGTATCTAACAGAGTATATCTTGGCGAGATGATTTATGGTAAGAGAAGTACGAATATTGCAGGGAATAGTAGTATAATTCGTCATCCCCAAGAGGAATGGAAGGTAATTAAGAATCATCATGAAGCCATAGTTTCGGAAGAATTATTTGAGCAGGCGAATAAGATGTTACATGGTCCCAAGAAAAGAGATACGAGCAAGAAAAAGCATGTGCTTGTAGGGAAGATGATATGCGGGGGATGTGGATATGCATTGTCATTTAAGCCAAAGGCATCATACTGCAAGTATAGTCGCTTTGAATGTAGCAGGCATTCCTTGCTTAAGATACCGGAGTGCTGCACTCATTTCAAGGCAGATATATTAGAGGAAATTGTATTAAAGAGATTGAATCAAGAGTTAATGATTTGGGGAGATTCGTATCAACAGGCAGGGAATATGGAGGCACATTATGAAAGTGTGTTGCGCAGCTTGAAAGACGAGCTACGTGACAATAAGTTGGAGATAGAGAATGTGCAAGCAGCTAAGAAGTCCTTGTATGAAAGTTATGCTTTGAGTGATATGACCGCCGAGGAATATAAAGAGCAATCAAGTAGTCTCACGATGCAGTTGGAAAGTCTGCAGGAAAAGTTAGGTGAGTTACAAGAGAAAATCAGTGTAGTAGAGCAGGAGTATGATGTAAAGAAGGAGGATATGAAGAAGATTATCCGATATTCTCATATGGAAGAACTAACCGAGGAGATTGTGGATACGTTTATTAAGAAGATATATCTGTATCATGATAAGAGCGTGGAGATAGAGTGGATGTTTGGGGAGAAGATTTAGAAAAGTGCTTGTTATATGTGTAGAGGGGGAGCGTTTAGGCCAATATTATTCAACTAAAACCAAGCGAACAATAACGAACAAAAAATTGAAAAATAGATTACGACATGATATACTAATTCTACGGAGGAATGAGCTTCATGGAAAATAGAGAAATTGTATTTAACTTATTTGCATATATTATTAAAGTTATACTTTCGTCAAATACTACTAGTAACGAGTTTACAAGAATTGAGACGTCTGTTATGGTAGATAAAGTAAAAATATCCCTTGTTAAAATATTGAGAGCGAAGATACCGCAAATTGTAGATTCTAGGGGAGGAGTAAAAATATTATCAACAAAAGATCTAAATAGAAAATTGATTCTCGATCTAGTAATGTATATAAGGGAATATGAACACAATATAGAATGTTTACTTTTGCTTCTTCATTATTTGGATTGCGCATTGGAACCAGTATATAGTAATTCTGTAGGGATTTGTGAGGACATTGAGAAAATTGAACCTTTAAATTGTAATTTTGAAAGTATTCGAATTGCGATATTTCCTAGGGTTAGATGTGAATGGGAACATAAAAGTCAAGGAAGTTATTACCATAATAGCATTGAAAATTTTATCAAATATTTTTATTTCTGTGAGTTGGATGATTTAAAAGATATAGAAGTTCATAATTACAGGATTAGTTCGGATGTAGCTAGAGATGCTATGAATAAAGGAAAGTTGGTGATAGGTGTTTCACCATTAACGTGTGAAAAAATCTTGATAGATTCAAAATATAAAAGGAATGATAATAAGTATTTCAAGATAGTTGGATTGGATAAGAAAGATATTTTGAGATATAACTTAAAATCTATCATAGAAAAGGCTTATAATAAAAAGGTTGATATATTAGTATTTCCAGAGATGTTGGGTGATGAAAAAATCATCAAGGAAGTACAAAAAGATATATCTCATAATGCTCCTCCTATTATTGTGTGGCCTAGTGTTTGGCATGCCGAGGAAGATAATATTGGGAATAGTAATAAGTGTATAATAACTATACAATTAGGGGCTGAGTGTCAAGAAGTATGTAAGCAAAGTAAAAATAGATGTTTTGTTGACCCTGAGCAAAATATAGAAGATATATCAAAAAGTAATCCTTGGATTGTCAATATTTTGCATGTGGAAGGATTTGGGAGAATTGGAATTTTGATTTGCAAGGATTTTTTAGATAGAAAAAATCGAGAATTGTTACTTGCTAAATTAAAAACTACGCTGATTTTGGTTCCTTCTTTTTCTACAGGTGAATATAGTTTTGATACGATTATTGCGCAAGGTAAGGAATTTGATTGTAATATCGTATGGGTAAATTCGTGTTCGGCAGAGACATTACCATATAGTAAAAAGGAAAATTTTGAAATAATTGCATCGATTACTAATTTTACAAAGAAAAGAATGGGGGATGCACCTGATAACCAGAAATTTAAGAGGAAATGTTCAAGAAAAGAATGTAGTCAATGTTTATATGTTAATGAGATACCGTTTTGATTAGTATGGGAGAAAATATGAATAATAAAATAAAAGATTTTTTGGATAATATTGAAGTTATATCAGAGAACAAAGACACAAAGTATAAATATGAAGCTTTATTAGAACAGTATAATAAAAAGTTTGTAATGGATATACTTGTAAATTATGAAACAAGTCAGTATGACAATATGTGGGAAAATTTGAAGGATACAAGGAAGTTGAGAAATTATGCAACGAAAGAAGCGGGGAAATTAGGGCAAGAATATGCAACAGGGTATCAAATGGGATACTTTGTTGCGGCATGGAATATTTTTAATAGAATACTTAGCATACAGGAAGAAAAAAGTAGGCTTCATAAAAAAATGATTGATGCAATTAAAGGAAAGCAGAAAGCCTACATTATATTAAATTATTTAGCGGAACATCATAATGCAAGAAATGCAGATATTGCGAGAGCTACAAAAATATCTAAAGGCTATATTTCCGATGTTATTAATGAATTAAATGATAGTGGTATAGTTGAAAAATGGGGAAGTGGAAAAGCTGTTTTTTATGAGTTGACATATCAAGGAAGAGAATGGGCAAAATCAAATTATTTAATTAATAATAAAAGTGTGACTCCTGAAAAAAAAAATTTTATAATTGATTATAACAATAAAAAATACTGCGATGAAAAAATGAATCGTACATTTAATTTTATAGGAGAAGAAAAAAAGTATTTAGTATCTGAAAAGAATGAATTGGAATTTTTAGGAAGGATGGTAGAAAATTATGAACAAAAAGAGATGCCAAGAGTATATAAAAAGAATTTCGGAGAAAGATCAAGATTGGATTTCAAAGTTGGTGGATGGTAAAACTGATGAAATCGATATAACATTGCAAGAGTTAATTGGAGAATTTTTGGATGAAATTAAAAATAATTGTAAGATAAGTAAACAAATAATAAATACTGTTTTAGAAGTTGTTAATGATGAAAAATTTGCGATGTGGTTTAATGAATGGATTGAGAGTTCGTTAAAAGGATTTATATATTTCGAAAAAGTTCGTGCATTAGCTAAAGAGAATGAAGAAAATGTGAAAAATTTGGTGAGAGCTTCAATGGAAAATTATGTTATTCGTTTTGATCCAAACTTTAGGATTAAATATGAAAAATATAAAATGGAAAAAGAAGAAATGAGTAATTTTTTAAATGCATTGGATTCGGTTACAACGTTCTATGCGCTAAATCATTTAACACGCAATGCGATAAAGGAAGATTTTGCAAATGAAACAGGATTAGGGGAGGAGATAAGTGATTTGTATGCAAGTCTTGTAGATGAGAATTATTCAATAATTTTAATGAATTCAATAGCAGATAAACTCATAAATAATTCTAAACAGAAATGATATAGGGAAAGCCGACGAGAAATCGTCGGCTTTTCACTTAGCACTAACCTACCACTAATTTCCCCCAACTTAGCATTAATCTACCATATTCCCAACGATAACATGCACCTTTCGGAAGTTTGACACAAAAAAACTTCGTGACAATAACTTGACATAAGGGGGCTGGGGCGCGTTGTGTGTGGAGGGGAGTTTAAAGGGGTAAAGAGGGAATTGAGAAAAATATCGCATCTTATGGTTTTGGATAGAAGTAGCCATAATAAGTGAAGCCAGGTAGCAGAAGTATTGTAAAATGAAATATATGGAGGTTAATATTCAATTGCAAATGGAGGTACATTATGGATTAACACAGAAGGGTATTCTATGTTGGATTGTGAAAAGATAACAGAGGATAATTGCGAATTCTACAAAGAAATAGTTCAAGCAGTTCTTGTGTTAAATGAACTAATAGATGAGTCACTTGACGTAGTAGGAATAGGATTAGAAACTGATATTTGTTATAGTGAGAATATTTGTGATGTGATTCATAATTCAAAAAATGTAATGATATGGATTTTAAACAAACATATTAAATTAAAGTCTCTGCCAAAAAAGTTTAAAGGTAATATAGTACAAGGCGTGTATATATTGCAAAGAGAGTAAAGATGTCCCTGTTGTGGTTATTTGACAATTGATGATTTAGAAGAATGTTCCCGAATATAGAATTAAACATATTTGTAGAATAGAGAGGTGCAGAATGATATTTGACTATGAAGAATTGAAAGAATGTGTAGAAGAAGATTTTGAGCGGTTTTACAAAATGGGTTTTAATGAAAATCAAATTTGTCCTGCTGTTTTAAATGAATATGAACATGGAGACGATTTTGGTTTCGTGGAAAACGTTTGTATTCATGTTTTTTTGATTTTATTTTACACAGAAAAAAATTTGAATTGCAATCAAATAATTGATAGATTAAATCAATTAATGAATGAAGATGAGGAAAACGAATTAAAGGTTGAACTTGGAAATGAGTATTCAAAATTTATTACAGATTTAAGTATTGTTAGAAATAATTATTAGTAGTATTAAAAATGTAGCAATTTCGATGTAAGCATCTTATTTTCATGCAGAAAAGCAATTGTTGACGAAGGTGTTTTAATAGCTATAAAATTATGATATTATCACGCAAATGTGAGAGGAGAATTCTGGAAGTGAGTAGAATTAATTTTTATCAAAAAAAATATGAAGCTTTGGAAATATTTTATGGATGGATTGACCAAGGAAGCGAATATGATGTGGCAGTTGAACAAAGTATTTACTATAATCATGGGATGACAGAGATTGATGAAATTATTCTGAATATGACCATTGCAACTAGATATTCAAGATGTGGGAGGAAAATATCTGAGCAATTTAAAAGGAGATTAGAAACTATAATATCTAAATACGAGATGTTGAATTTAATCGAGTATGGTTTGACAGATGATGAAGTAGAAGTTTTTAATGAAGAAATAGAGGAAGTAAGAGCTTTGATATTATTAAACTAATTAATTGTAAGGAATTGGCAATGCGAAATGAAATGCAAATATTGCAATGATCAGATATATACATCTGCTCTATATTACAGTGCAACTGAGAAGGAAGACCTGGCTGATGACATTATTTTAGGAGACGAGATAGGGAACGTTTTTGGAAATCACTGGCAGTTTTGGTCTGTGGATGAGGCATTGCTTTTAGAAAGTACCTGTGAAGGAAAGCTTTATCGAATAAATGGATACGATGAAAATTTTAGGATTGCTCTCTACCATGAAATTTCAATGCCATTTATGGAAACATCGTATCATGTGGTTGTTTTTGAGCACCTAAATGATATTACTTTGAAAAAAGGGAGCGAACTGTATGAAGACCGTTTTCATTTATCAGAAGCAGTAACAGTAAGGGGAGAGATGAAGGAAGAGGAAGTTTTGTGTGAGCTTTCAACAGAAGAGGAAACGATAAAAGAATTTCTGGATGCTATGAATAAAGGTGTATTTTGGGACAAACTTGATGAGGAGTATTTGTCTCTTGATTCTTATCAGGGATATCCTCTTTCCTTTTATGATTCTATGGGGCTTGCTACAAGCATTATGGTGTATAAGGAAGGATATGTCTCTATGGAACAAAGACTTAGGGATGCATTTGTGTTGAAGATGGATGAACAACAATGTAAGAATATCATTGAGAAAATGTATTTTGGGAGTGGCAAAAAGGAGAAAAATAAGCTATATGGTTTTTATAAGTATATTGGATAACAGGGAGAATCTGCAAAAGGAAGAAGGTATACCAGGCTTTATATATGATTTGAATCTAGACCAGGTGATTGAACAGATTCAAGGTCAGAGTTTAGTGCCTGTAAAGCAGTATTTTCATTACTTACCAGCAGATAAGTCCTGTGAGGATTACAGAAGAGCAGTTTATGCAGATGTAAAAAGGGCAGAGGTAAATCAGCTTTTAACAGAGTTTATGGAACGAATGGAAGCAAGAAAGCAGGCGATTGAGAGGAAGAGTGAGGTTGGCATCGGAATGCAGAGGGCTGCATGGATGATTCAGGAGATTGCGGCTTATTGTGAGGCATATACCAAGCTATATGAAGGTTTGCAAGAGGCTACGATACAGTCTAAGGGGCTATTGGAGCTTAGAGAATTGTTAAAAAGCTATACTACATCAGAGGAATACACAAGGATGCAAAAGACTGCACTGGATTTGCGGGAAAAACTGCAAAGCTTTCGGGTAAAGCTGGTGTATGAGCAGGAATGTCTGGTGGTGGAAGAAGGCGAAGTGGAAGGCAGCTACGAGCGATTTTTGCAGGAAATCTTAGGTGGACATACGATGCAGATGAAGAGTCCGTTTGGAAATGCGCCTGAGATGAACAGCTTAGAGAAGGAAATTGTTCAGAGGTTTTCGAAAAAGCAGCCAGCATTCTTTAAGGAGATGCGAGCATTTTATCACGAGTATGAGAACTATGAAAATGCAGTACTGCTTCAATTTGCAGAAGAAATATCGTACTATCTGTCTTATTACCATTTTCAGCAAAGTATGGAGTTAAAGGGCTTTGTGTTTGTGACGCCGTCGGTGGATGAGAGTAAGGATATGAGCGCGCAGGGGTTGTATGATTTGGCTCTTGCCTGCGATAGCATAAGAACAGGGAAAGCAGTCATTGCCAATGATATGAATTATTGTAAGGGTGAAAGCTTTTTGGTGGTGACAGGGCCGAATCAGGGCGGTAAGACCACATTTGCCAGAAGCTTAGGACAGCTTATTTATCTGACGAAAATGGGATTGGATGTTCCAGCAACGGCGGCGAATGTACATAGCTTTTCGGGAATATTGACGCATTTTTCGGTGGAGGAAAGCGTGGAAACAGGTCGTGGTAAGCTGATGGAAGAGTTGATGCGTCTAAAGCCTATGATGTGCGAGAATTATCGTAATGCCTTTGTCATTATTAACGAGCTTTTTACGACAGCGGCTAATTATGACGCTTGTATTATGGGGAAAAAGGTGTTAGAGCATTTTATTGCGCAGGAGTGCAGAGGAATCTATGTTACACATTTAAAAGAACTTACCAAGGCGCATGAGAGTGTGGTGAGTATGCGTGCTATGGTGGATGAACAGAAAAAGCAGAATTTTAAGATATGCAGGTATGAGGCAGATGATTCTGTGTGTGCAATTAATCAGGTGAACAAGTATCGTCTAACATATGAGCAGCTTAAGGAGAGACTACGATGAAAGTACATTTGTTATATGAAGATAAAGAATGGATAGGAATTGGGCGATATCGTGATGCAGGGAACATTGTGCAGGATTTGGGATTGAAAACTCTTTTTTCCATATCAGCAAAGGACGTGGTATATAAGGAAAATTCACAGGACACAGTTGCGCATATTGAACAGGAGGATTTGTTTCTAAAGCAAACCATGGAGAGTGTTATGCTTTCGCCATTGCAGACAGAGGCACAGATAGTATATCGTCATGAGATATTGCAGGATGCCTTTCATAATGAAGAGCTTATCCGTAAGTTATATTCCAAGGTTGATGAGCTGCTAAAGACCTGGGATACATTGGGCAGAAGGGTAACCAGCAAGAATAACAAGGATTCTGCGGCAAGGTTAATTTCTGATATTCAGATATTGAAGTTATTTGTAACAACGCTTAGTGATATAAAGAGAATGCTTGCAGAAGAGCGACAGAGGCTTACATCTAAGGGATTGACAGGCTTTTATGAAAGATTGTGTGATGAGTTTCCAGAGGAAAAGGAGATTGCCTTTCAGAAAATACTAAAGGATATTTCCTTTTATACAAAGGACACGGACGGAGAGCAGAGAGCCAGAATAGATGCAAAACCGAGAATAGTGCTTGGATGTAATCTGATGCAAGGCTTAAAGTGTAATGATTTTGTGTTGGACGAGGTTTCAACCAAGCTGAAGCGTTTTGGATTTGATAGTGTAAAGGAAAAGATGAAGGAGTACCTTTATACACAGCAGTCTACGGCGATTGTATTGAAAAATGACGAAAATATTCAGAAGCAGGCAGATGATTTGGAATATGGTGTGGTTCGATATGTGGTTTCAGCCTGCGCTCCATTTGTATTGAGTTTGAATGAGTTCTTTGACCAGCTTCATTTTCAATTGGGCTTTTATAGGGCAGCTCTTAATATGAAGCATCATATTAAGAGATTTTATCTGCCATATTGTTTTCCGAAGGTTGTAAAGCAGGATGAATTATGCTTTGAGAATCTTAAGGAATTTGTTATGGCGGTTGAGCAGAGAATTACACCTGTAGGAAATACTTGTGATATTAGAGAGCGTATGCTTTTAGTAATCACTGGTGCGAACCAAGGCGGTAAATCCACCTTTTTAAGGAGTATTGGTATTGCACAGATTATGATGCAGTGTGGACTTCCTGTTATTGCTGCGAAGTATGAGAGTGGTATCTTCCCGTCTTTCTTTACTCATTTTACAAGGAGAGAAGACAGTGCGATGAACAGTGGTCGATTGGATGAGGAGCTGAATCGCATGAGTCAGATTATTGATAATCTTGAGAGCAACTCCATGGTACTGTTGAATGAGTCTTTTGCGACAACAACGGAGAAGGAAGGTTCGATTATTGCGTATGATATTATAAAGGCTCTGATTGAGGCATATGTTAAGGTGTTAACAGTGACACATTTGCTTTCTTTTGCGCAACGCATCTATCAGGAGTCTAAGGAGAGTAAGGAAACTAATATTGAGTTCTTCAGTGCTGAACGCGCAGAAAAGGGAAGACGCACTTACCACATGATACAGCATGAGCCTGAGCTTACCAGCTTTGGTATGGATTTGTATGAGAGAATTATAGGGAAATAGGTTGAAATAAGGGGTTGTGTACAAGGCACAGCCCTTTGTTATTGTTGAAAAATGATGCATTGTGTAATAAAATGGGTAAAAAGGTAATATTTTCCATTTGTATATGTGGATGAGAAGTTGTAGATAGCATAGGAAGTATAATGAAGAGAAATGTATTAATTGTAGAAGATAATAAAATTTGTATGGATGCACTGGCAAGGATAGTACACGAATGTAATTCTGCTGGTGCTATTTTTTGTGCAGGAACGAAAGAAGAAGCATATAAGTATGCATTGGAAGAAACGATAGATTTATTCTTAGTGGATATTATTCTCGATTCTTCGATTCAGCAGGATGTATCAGGAATACAATTTGTCGAGAAGCTTAGACAAATGGAGCAGTATAAATATACTCCAGTCATATTTATTACATCTTTAATAGACCAACAGATGAATGCATTTCATAAGCTGCATTGTTTTGATTATATAGAAAAGCCGTTTGAGAACGAGGTTGTTTGTGAGAAGGTTATGACGGCATTAGGAATGCCTTTGCTTCGACCTAAGTACGATGTGAATTTTACTTATAGGAAAGATGGAGTGTTGTACATGTTGAATACGGAGCAGATTATTTGCGCAGAGATGATTCGGCGTAAGCTGCATGTGTATACCGTAGATGATGAGGTGGACATTCCGTATAAGACAGTCAGGGATATGCTAAAGGAATTACCGAGAGAGTATTTCTTGCAGTGTAACCGAGGTGCTTTGGTGAATCGTAAGTATATAGAGGCTGTGGATAGGATGAATCACTATGTTCGTATGCGCAACGGAAAACAGTTAGAGATTGGATGTAAATTAGGAAAGAAGTTTTACGAAGAGTTGGGATATGATGATTAAGTTAGTACAGATAATTGCGGAATATATAGGAATAATATTATGTTTGCATGTTATTGCTAAAGAGAAAAAGGAAATAAATATTTATAATGTTATAGTTTTTTTCTTGAATGTAATTATATGGTTATATATCGATAAAGGAACGCCTAATAGTATGTTGTTAAATATGGTCATTTATTTCCTACTTTTTGCTTATACCAGGATGTGTTTAGTGAAGAAATGCTTCGAGGCACTTAAGGTTTGGGGGATTATGATGTTGGTAATACCAAGTCTTCAATTAAGCATATATTTTATTTTGAAAATGATTTTTAAAGAGTCTTTTGACGCAATGCAGGCTTCGATAATAACGAATCTTATTATTTGCTCTTTTTTCTGGTTATGGAAGGATAAATATTACTCTGCAATTATTATTCTTTTAAAAAGACATTTGATACTTATTTTAACTATACTTTTTGGAATGTCTATATTATATCTATTCTTTTTATATCAGCGAATCGAGAATGTACAAGCAGAGATTATATTTCAAGTGGTAGGGGGGATTTGGATAGTAGTTTTGTTGTTGGAATTATTCTTAACAACGGAGAGAGAAAGAAAAAATAAAGAAAAAGAGTTACAATTATATCAAATTTATAATAAGTCTTTTGAAGAGGCGATTGTGGCGATAAGACAGAGACAACATGAATTTGATAACCATATTAATGCGATAAAAAGTATGCAGTATTCTATAGAGAATTCAGATGAATTGCGCCAGGCACAATGTCAATATTGTGATAAGATATTACTGGAAAATTCGTTAAATCGTTTGTTAAAGCAGAATATAGAACCGATTGTCGTGGGGGCATTATATTCCAAATTAACATCTGCGCAGAATGAGAACATTGAAGTAAATCAAAATGTACATGCTATTAATTTTAGAGATATGATTGATATAGTGGAGTTAATCGAAATATTAGGAATATTAATTGATAATGCTGTGGAAGAATTGAGGGATAAGGTTTCTGAACAGAGAGTATTAAATGTGCAGATTATAGCAGAAGACGAAAAACATTTCAGTATTGAAATTGCGAATACAAGTAGGAAGATTCCAAATAGCGAAATAGAGAAATTTTGCAGGAATGGATATAGTACCAAGGGGATAAATCGGGGAATGGGAATTCCGAGACTGATTGCGATAGCAAAAAAGAATAAGGCAGAACTTAGCATGGGGAATGTAAACTATGAGGGGATAAACTATTTTAGGGTTAAGGTTTTGATATAAAAGGGGCTGTGAAATGCCCCTTTTAATTGTCCTCTGAAGGATATTGAGGTTCGCCAAAAAAGAAAATCGAATTTCCGATATATGGAAGATCCATATAATCTGGTAACCATGATGCGGTCATTACAAACATACTAACTACCTTCATAAGCTTATTTAACATATCTTTTCCCCTCTTTTCTTTATCATATTTCCTATTAATAACTGCAAAGAATGCAGTATGATAGACCAAAATCCTACGGGAGCAAGAGTCGTATCCCAGAACAATATAGTAAGAATGGTTGCATATACTGTCAGCATAATTGCTTTTTTGCGAGCAAGAATAATTTCCTGCTGGGGCAAAGCTGGTCTGGATGCTGAGCAAATGGGACCAATGGAGCCATTTATGACGATACATAGTAAAAGCATAATGATTGATACACCATATGGTAGGCGCACGGTGGCAAGCGGTACGGTAGCCAGAAGCATATATCCAAAGGAGAATAGTAAACAGCTCCAGTAATGCTTAAAATGCAGCCCGCCCGAGGTTAATCGCAAGGGGAGCATGATGATAAATGCATATATGTACATATCCAAGCGATTGATGAAAAGAAAAAATAATAAGAAAAGTAAAAACTTGCTGCCATCGTATAAAAAACACTTTATATGAAAAAGGACATATTTTTTCTGTTCTTCAGGTATGCTTTCGTTCTGATAAATGAGTTTGGTTAATAATTGCATGGAAAATACCTCCGATGAAGGTACTGTACTATGCAGGATAATGAGGTTTTAAAATCTTGTGCGAATTAAGCGTATATTCGTCTGAATGTGACAAAATCCACCCAAAATGAGACTTGACGCGAGAATGAACTGCATTCAGTCAAGAATGCAAGAGGGAGATTATCATATAGATAAAATAGGAACTACAGGTAATGAGAAGGAACTATCGGTTATTGCCGGAAATGTATTTTTGAAGTAATAATGGTGGAGTTGGTACGAGTGAAAGAAAAGCAATATACGAAGGATGAATTTCAAGTGGACGTTGGAGCAAGAATATTGAGATTGAGGCTGCGAGAAGGATATAACAGAGAGGAATTTGCTGAGGCTATTGGAGTTTCGACAAAGTTCTTATATGAAATAGAAACGGGAAAAAAGGGATTCTCTACCTTTGTACTGTATAGGATTTCAAAAATATTAAATGCAGATTGTGATTATATTCTTGGTGGATTAGGTACGAGAGGTGAGTTTAATAAGGAATTACTAGAAAAAATCGAGATGCTTGATATCAGACAAATAGAAAGGCTTATTCGTCTATTGGATATAGTGAATGAGTATGGAATGTGAGACAAATTGCATTTCGTGCTTCCTACGCTACCATTCGTGCAAAAATACCCAATATTATGTCGACTTGTGTTACACTGATAAAGTGAAATAAGTCGATATGAGATTGGGTTTTATATCTTGTGCAGGAATTGGAAGGGTAGGGATTATTGATATGATTGAATTTCAACAGGTGTTTGGCAGTCGTAAGAAAGGAAAGTACGGACTGTTTAGTAATATACGATACTGTATGCAGTGTGCTTATGAGAATGATAAGAAGTTGTTTTATTACCAGTTTATAGTGGTGATTCCGATGGTGGCGGCATCTTATCTTGGAACGTTGATTCCTTCGGAGGTAGTTCGTGCGTTGCAGGGGCAGTGGGATGTTACACATATGGTGTGGTATATATGTCTGCTTACAGGGATTATGCTGATTTGCAATATGATTGTACAAGGAATGGGGACTTATGTTTCCAATTGTAGCAGTTTGTTGCCTGTATATCTGAGCAAGCGATGCTTTCGTAAGATGATGCTGATGGACTATAACTTGTTAGAAGGAGAAGAGGAGCAGAAGGTAATTGGAAATGCTTGGAGGGCATTGAGAAATGGTTACAATTTTACGCTTGCGTGTAGTTCATTTCCTATGTGCATATCAGCAATTCTGGCAATTATATTTTATGGATTTATCATAGGTAGTAAGAGTATAACCTTAGTTCTGTTGATGATGTTTTCTGTCATTTCCAGTATGAAGCTTTTGTCTTTGGCAAGAAAGAAGCATAAGGAATATCATGCGAAGCTGAGCAGACATGCGAAGGAAGCGGCGTATATCAGCAGACAGGCAGTGGAAAGCAGTGCTGGTAAGGACATTCGTGTTTATCAGATGCTTGACTGGTTTATTAAGAAGTATGATGAAGCACTTGAGAATATGAACTCTATTTTCGCAAGCATACATAGCTGGTATTTTTTAAGAAGTGTTTCAGATGCGATTATTGGATTCTTAGTAGATATGCTGGCGTGGGGATATTTGATATGGCTATTGGTTCACAATGAGCTGACTGTAGCGGAGTTTGTATTGTATCTTGGTTTGACGAGCGGCTTTACATCATATCTGGAAACACTGATTCGTCAGGCGATGCAGTTAGAACCGATGAGCGTGGAGCTTAGTAGTTTGAGAGAGTTTTTAGAGATTGAAAGTCCTTGGGGAGATAATGAAGAGGAAAAGGAGAGCTTCCGTACAGATGGTGCGGTAACTGTGGAACTCAAGAATGTTTCATACACTTATCCAGGGAATGAGAAACCGACTCTGGCTAACATTAATTTAACGATAAGGGCAGGAGAAAAGCTGGCATTATTGGGCTTAAATGGTGCTGGTAAGACTACACTTGTAAAGCTGATATGTGGCTTTTATCAGCCTACAGAAGGTGAAATTCTCGTAAATGGAAAGCCAATTACTTCGTATAACAGAGAGTCTTACTATCAGATGCTTTCTGTGTTGTTCCAGGATACGACTTTGCTTCCTGTGACATTGGATATGAATATCACAGGACAGTCACCGCAGGAGATTGACAGAGAAAAGCTTTCATGGGCGCTTTCTATGTCGGGCTTTGAAGAGAAGTATAATAGCCTTCCTGAGAAAGGCGAGACCTTGCTGGTACGTGAGGTAAATGACAGTGCGCTTGATTATTCGGGTGGAGAGAAGCAGAAATTGTTGTTTGCAAGAGCTTTATATAAGGATTCGCAGTTGATGTTATTAGATGAGCCGACGGCGGCACTTGACCCGATTGCAGAGAATGCCTTGTATCAGAATTTCAGTGAGGCGACACAGGGCAGAACCTCTATTTATATCTCGCATAGATTATCCAGTACACGTTTCTGTGATCGTATTATCTTATTGGAGAATGGAAGTATTATAGAAGAGGGAACTCATGAGACATTGATGCTGGCAAAGGGCAGATATGCTGAGCTTTTCGAACTGCAAGGCAAGTATTATAAAGAGCAGGAAGAGTATAGAAAACGCAGTGAAATTATGGGCGACTCCTATGTGGAGGATGAATCAGGAAAGGAGGGCATTTTCAATGAATAAGGCAGATAAAATAGAGTGGAAATATGTTGTCATTTTTCTAAAGGACTTCGCAAAGCAGAATAAGGATATGCTGATAAATAGTGTACTCTTGTCGATTCTTGGAGGTGTCAGACCTTTTATTAGCATTGTGCTGATGGGATTTTTGCTGGATGCGGTGTATGCAGGGGCAGGCATAGAAGAACTGCTCAAATACGCATTGATAGCTCTTGGGGTTAATATGTTACTTCGATTAATCGAGGCAAGAATTCGAGAGTGGTATAATCAGAAGAACGAATATATTAAGGAAATCGAAGCAGAGCTATTGAACAGAAAGTCTTTGTCCATGGATTATGAGTATTTGGAAGAGCCGCGTGTGCAGGAGCTTCGATATAAGAGTCAGGCAGAGGGGAATTATATTGGAATGTCTGGTTGGTTATTGTATCGTTTTGAGCAGATACTAACGTCTGTAGTTTCTATTGTTTTGGCGCTTGTTATTATGATTCCTCTATTTATTTCATCTAAGCAGGGAGAGGGTTTTATTTGCTCTTGGGTAAGCTCGGTGCTTTTGTTTGCGGTAGTTTGTGTCTTTGTTGCAATCAATTATAAGTATAATGATGTAGTCGCCAGACGCAGTAAGGACGAATATGACAAGCTGACAAAGGATTATAATAGAAGAAATTACTATCTGGATAAGCTTGCGGGGATAGAGTCACAGAAGGATTTGCGTATCTATGCTCAACAGGAGCTTATCGAGAATGATATAGAAGTAAGTAATCAAAATGTAATAGATGGAAAGGAAAGACTTGCATCAATCTTTACAAAGCGCGAATGTGTAGGACAGGGACTTTCCGACCTGTCAGGACTATTGGTGTACCTGTTCACAGGACTTCGTGCCTATGCAGGCATGATTACGATTGGCGGAGTAGTAACCTATGCTTCAAGTATATTACGATTTTCTATGGCTGTGGCAAAGTGTGCGGTGGCAATGGCGAATCTGAATACAGTTGGCTTGTACTGCAAAGACTACGTTGAATATATGAGCCTTTCTAAGCGTAAATATGAAGGTACTATCCCAATGGAGAAGCGAAGAGATAATAAATTTTCCGTGGAGTTTGAGCATGTTTCCTTCCGCTATCCAGGAACAGAGCAGGATATTATTAAGGATTTGAATTTGAAGTTTACAATTGGCGAGAAGATGGCAATTGTAGGGAAAAATGGTTCAGGTAAGACTACATTTATCAAGCTTCTTTGTCGTTTATATGATGTGACTGAAGGGTGTATCAAGGTAAACGGTATTGATATCAGAAAGTTTGACTATCAGGAATATTGCAGCTTGTTTGCTGTGGTATTTCAGGATTTTAGAATGTTTGCATTTCCAGTAGGAGAAAATGTGGCAGCGAGTGAGCAGGTAGATGAGGAGCGCGCTTTGGATGCATTGACAAAAGCGGGACTTGGAGAAAGAATTGCCACGCTTCCAGACGGGCTGAATACTTATGTTGGCAAGGATTTTGCAGAAGAGGGTGTTTCATTTTCTGGTGGAGAGAAGCAGAAGATGGCAATCGCCAGAGCGATATATAAGAATGCGCCGTTTGTCATTATGGATGAGCCTACGGCAGCTCTCGACCCAGTGTCAGAGTGTGAGGTCTTTGCAGGCTTTGATAAGATGGTAGGAAATAAGACGGCAATTTACATTTCCCATAGATTAGCATCGTGTAGATTCTGCGAGGATATTCTCGTATTTGATAAAGGAACAGTGGTGCAGCGAGGCTCTCACGAGGAGCTGGTAAAACAGGAAGGCCTATACTCTGACCTTTGGAATGCACAGGCGGTGTATTACGCATAAGTTAGATTTCGAGCGGCCTGTCTATGTATGAAAACAATCACATTTGTCAATGCTAATAACATATAGTAATAACAGATTGTATTTGTAATTCTCGAAAGGAATCAAACATATGGAATTAGCGGCATTGAATAAACTCAGTTATGGTATTTTTATACTGACAGCTAGACAAGGAGAAAAAGATAATGGATGCATCATTAATACGGTAGAGCAGGTGACAGCGGAGCCAAATCGTATATTGATTGCGGTAAATAAGCAAAATTATACGCATGATATGGTTATGGCTACAGGTAAGTTTTGTGTTTCTACATTAAGCGAAGAGGCAGACTTTGAGTTGATTAAGCATTTTGGTTTTCAAAGTGGCAGAAATGTGAATAAGTTTGCGAACCTTAGCGAATGTCAAAGGGATGTAAATGGAATTTATTATATTACAAAAGGAACAAATTCCTGCTTTTCAGTGGAGGTAGAGAATACAATAGATTTGGGAACACACAGTCTTTTCATAGGAAGCGTAAATGATATGAAGCTCCTAAGCAGTGTGCCTTCTGCAACTTATAGCTACTATCATCAGAATATTAAGCCACAGCCATCAGTTATCACACCTAAGACTGTTGACTCTGGTTCGCCTGAATTAGAGGGGCAGACAATATGGCGTTGTAAGATATGTGGTTATGAGTATGTGGGCAAGGAGCTTCCAGCTGATTATATTTGTCCAGCTTGTAAGCACCCAGCATCTGATTTTGAGCGAGTTTATTAGAAAATTGATTGACAATATCAGAATGTTAGGTATATGATAAACAAGTAGTTGAAATTTAAAGAATTTAAGGAGGTAAAAGCGATGAATAAGAGAACAGCTATTGAGAAGAACTTCATATTGTACGTGATTACCTCGGTTGAGAATAGATAAAGATTTGTTTCATAAAGGTCTATGATTATTTGTCGTGGTATTCGTTTGAGTACCACGATTTTTTTTTTGCGTACTCGTGCGAAAAGAATATGTCGCAAGCGACCGCACTCGATGCGAGAATGTGCTGTTGCACATTCTATTCGAACTCTGGTTTCACGTACAAACTACACAATGGTTGTTCCTGACAACTACTTGTAGGAATATTAATGTATTGTATGTGAATGGAGAGAACAAAATGAATTTAGAAAACAAACAGATTGCAACAGTAACAGCGGTACATCGTGAACGCTATGAGCTTAGTGTAGGAGAGGAAGGGCTGTACGGCAGATTAAAAACATCGTGCTTTTACAACACGGAGGAGATGATTGATTTCCCAACAGTGGGAGACGAAGTGGAGCTAATAAGAAATGAGCTTGGTGATAGTTTAATCACTAAGGTACTACCTAGAAAGTCAGTATTTATGCGTCAGAATGTAACCCAAGGGCAGAATGACCTGGCAGTGGCGGCAAATTTTGATTATGTGTTTATTACAATGTCGATGAATAGGGATTTTCATTTGTCGAAGCTAGAGCGATACGTAACAGTAGCCTGGCAAAGCGGTGGTATTCCGATTATCATTTTGACTAAGGCCGATTTGTGTGAGAATCCACAAGACTATGTGGTACAGGCAGAGTCAGTAGCACCAGGAGTGGAGATTTATTGCGTAAGTTCGGTAACAGGTGAAGGCGTTGCGCAGCTGGAGAGATTTTTCCAAGGTGGAAAGACAACAGTGTTGCTTGGGTCGTCAGGTGTAGGGAAGTCTTCTTTTGTTAATATGGTTATGGGGAAGGAAGAAATGCTGACAGGTGGTATCAGAGAAGCCGATGCTCAGGGAAGACATACGACTACCTATAAGCAGTGTATGAATCTGCCCAAGGAGATTACTCTACCGAATGGAGAAGTGATTGCTGGTGGCGGAAGAATCATTGATACACCGGGAATTCGTAAATTAACTGTTAGCGATGTCGATGAGGGCTTACAGACATCATATGAGGATGTAGAGGAACTTTTTACAAGGTGTAGATTTTCAAATTGTGGACATAAGACGGAACCGGGATGTGCGATAAGAAGTGCATTAGAGGATGGAAGTCTAGACGAGAGACGATGGAATACATATTTGCATATGCAACGAGAAGAAGCCTTTGCAAGAGAAAAGAAAGCGATTATACAAAGGCGAATGGAAAAGGCAATGAGGAGGAGAACATGAGATATCAGATAAAGCATGCGATTGTACAGTATGCGGCGGATACCATATTAGAGGATGTGAATTTCGAGATACATGACAGCGAGAAAATTGCAGTGGTAGGACGTAATGGTTGTGGAAAAACTACCCTGCTCAAGCTGATTGCTGAGGAAATCAAGATGGCTAATCTTGATAGCGATGAGGAATGTGGTATTACGATGGCAGGAAAGCAGCAGATAGGCTTTCTGCGTCAGATTAGTTTTGAGGATGGAGAGGTTACGGTAGAAGAGGAGATTAAGAAGGCATTTGCGCCAGTGTTTGCATGCGAAGCTCGTATGAAGGAGATTGAGGAAAGTATGCAAACGGGAGAGCAGTCCTTGATGTATGAATACGATAACCTTCAAAAGCAGATGGAGGCATTACGAGGCTATACATGGCGAAGAGATATGGAGGTTATGTTTCAGAGCTTTGGATTTCCGCTCGAGGATTTAGCACGTTCAATTGGAAGCTTTTCAGGGGGACAGCAGACGAAGGTTGCGTTTATGAAGCTTCTCTTAAGCAGACCTGACATTATGCTTTTAGATGAGCCTACCAACCATTTGGACTTGCCGACCATTGAGTGGTTAGAGGGATATTTGAAGGAATATGACAAGGCAGTGGTCATTGTGTCTCATGACCGTATGTTTTTGGACAGAATTATCGATGTTACCTATGAGATTGAATATCATCGAATCAAACGTTATCCGGGAAATTATTCTGCCTTTATGAAGCGTAAGGAAGAGGATTTGATCAAGCAGGAGAAGGATTACGAGGAACAGCAAAAGGAGATTGCTCGTCTGACGGAGTGGATAGAGAAGTGGAAGAATACGCCAACAAAGGTTGCGGCAACACGCTCTAAACGTATGGCGATTGAGCATATGGTGAAGATTGAGAAGCCAAGACGCTTTGACACTAAGACCTTCCGTGCTATGTTTACCCCAAGGATTGAAAGCTATACCGACGTATTGACGGCAAGAAAGCTGGCAATCGGTTATGACAAGGTATTGAGTGAAGTATCCTTTCAATTAAAAAAGGGAGAGAAAATTGCTATTCTTGGAGAGAATGGCAAGGGAAAGTCTACACTTTTGAAAACAATAGTAGGTATGCTCGAGCCTCTTGGAGGTAGCTTTACCATAGGTCCGAATGTAGAATGGGGGTATTTTGACCAGCAAAGAGCTGTTGTAAATGATGCAGACCCTGAGCAGACGGTACTGGATAACTTCTGGGAGGAGTATCCTAAGCTCTTACGAGAGGATGTCAGAAGTGCTCTTGGAAGCTTTATGTTTTCGCAGGAAGAGGTTATGAAGAAGATGGGGCAGCTCTCGGGTGGCGAGAAGGTACGACTGGCATTGTGCAAGATGTTTCAGACAAAGCCGAATCTATTGATACTGGATGAGCCTACTAACCATATGGATATGATTGGAAAGGAAGCGTTAGAAAAGATGCTACAGGATTTTCCTGGAACTGTCTTGTTTGTATCTCATGATAGATATTTTATCAAGCAGGTCGCAACAGGTATTCTGGAGTTTGGCACGCAGGAGGTCAAGCAGTATCGT
Source organism: Lachnospiraceae bacterium (assembly GCA_017467805.1). Lineage (GTDB taxonomy): Bacteria > Bacillota > Clostridia > Lachnospirales > Lachnospiraceae > COE1. The sequence goes on along the minus strand of JAFUKJ010000061.1, from coordinate 23,937 downwards.
GGTGATTATCAAGCGTATCTGGATGAAAAAGAGAAGCTACAGAGAACAGCCAATGTGGCAAGTCAGGTAGGAATATCACAGAAAGCAGCACAAGAGAAGAATCCAACACTTGAGGATGTCTTTGACAAGAAGACCTACTATAATCCTGGAAAGATTAAGTCCCGTCTGGAAAATCAGTTAAAGAAATATGAAAAGCAGCTTGCAGAAAGTGAGGCAAAGGCAGCAGAGCTTCAAATGCAATTAATGGACCCCGCATTGGCAACAGATTATCAGAAGCTGATGGAATTGCAGAATTTATTGGATGCCGAGGAGCATCAGCAGGAGACTCTGTTAGAACGCATGATGGAAACAGAATTGGAGCTTGAGGAGATAGGCTGAATTTATCTAAATTAAATGACAAGGATATTTATGATATGGCAGAATTGTATATTATCAACCTTTTTTTATCCTTGTTGTATGTATCTTTTAGTGCTATCATATAATTAGCGTATTTTTATTATCAGTATAATTATATTCTGACGCAATTAGAGCAGAGGTGATATTAACATGAATACCAATTCATTATCAAACGAAGAGATGCAGCAGAAAATAAAAGAATTAGAAGAACGCAATCAATTTTTAGAGCTTATATTAGATACGATTCCTGTTAATATATTTGCCAAGGACACCCAAAGTCGTTATTGTTTCGCGAATAAGACCTGTGATGCAATCAATGGTGTAGAACGCGGAGAATTATTAGGCAAATCTGATTTTGACAGAAATACACCTGAGGAAATTGCACGTGCCTATCGCGAAGACGATAAGAAAATCATGCAATCCAAAACAGGCAGCCGTATGCTTGCACCCGAGGCATGCGGTAATGAAATGCATTACTATGAAATCATCAAAGAACCACTCATAGAAACCAACGGAGAGGTTTCTGGTATCTTAGGAATGGTACTCAATGTAGATAATGCATTAGGTCTTTCCAATACGGTTTCGAAATCTACTGAAATACACCCTGCCTCAGAATCTATGGTTGGAGAACTATCTAATATCTTAGGAAAGCGTTATGATGCCTTTATCTATGTAAATGAAAATCAAAACTACTACAATATTTTACAAAAAAGAGGCATTTTAGAAAAAGCCAAGGATATTGGTACCTTGGAAGATTATTTTGAGGCTTGCAAAATGTACATTCATCAGGATGATTTGCATTTTTCAAAGTCACTTCCTAAAAATATTGAAAACACAGAGGAATACCGCGCTGAAAAAGGCTTATATTCTATTGAAATTCGCTTCTGTGATGAGGAAGGAAATTATCGTTGGAAGGAAGTTGAATGCTTCCGCATGAAAAGCGGTGACTCCGATGGCTTTCTCATGACTATTTTTGATATTGATGATGCTGTAAAGAAGAGACAAAAGCAGAATCTTAAGGCAATCAATAATGATATCATTGATATTCTTAGTACCGTCGTTGAGTTTAGAAGTGTAGAGTCAGGCGACCACATTCAGCGTATTAAGGGCTTCACAAAAATAATGCTCAAATACGTTAACGAGGTTTATGACAATGTTCACTACACGCCTGAGTTGATTGATGTCATTTCTTCCGCATCTGCCATGCACGACATTGGTAAGATAGCAATTCCTGACGGCATCCTATTAAAGCCAGGCAAGCTAACTCCTGAAGAATTCGATGAGATGAAAAAGCATACTACCAAGGGCTGTGATATCTTAGTTACCATGGAAAATCTTCAGGATGAAAATTACTATAAATACTGTTACGACATCTGTCGTCACCATCATGAGCGTTATGATGGCAGAGGCTATCCTGATGGCTTAAAGGGTGAAGAAATCTCCTTAGAGGCACAGATTGTATCCGTTGCCGATGTATATGATGCCTTGATTAGCAAGCGTGTATACAAGGACGCATACTCACTGGGCGAAGCTTATGATATGATTCTCAATGGAGAATGCGGCGTTTTCTCTCCACAACTAATGGAATGCTTTAAACGCGCAAGAGTAGATATGGAGGCGTTCTCAAGAGAACAGTTCGGAGTATAAAAAGTATCCCCACTCTATTTTTGATAGGGTGGGTGTTTTTTATATGATATTCTTTCCGTTTAACAATTCTTAAACATTTGGCTGATATAGTAAATTGTGTTACCATGATGATATATACAAACCACGTTGTTAGAAAGAATAAAAGGGGTGCTGTTTATGTTTAAAGTACTATTAGTAGAAGATGATAAGGATTTGAATCAGACAGTTTGTATGTTTTTGAATAATAATGGCTATGAGGCGATTGGAGCTTTGGATGCAAATGAAGCGTATGACGAGATGTACGAGAATGTCTTTGATTTGATTATTTCAGATATTATGATGCCTGGAACGGATGGCTTTGAGTTTGCCCAGACGGTCAGAGAGATGAATGAGGATATTCCGATTCTATTTATGACGGCAAGAGATGATTTTGAATCAAAGAAGAAGGGCTTCCGCGCAGGTGTAGATGATTATCTGGTAAAGCCTGTGGATTTGGAGGAGCTGCTTCTTAGAATGGAGGCACTGCTCAGACGTGCTAAGATTGCAACTGGTAAGAAGATAGAGATTGGAGATTTAGTGCTGGATGCGCAGGAGCATACGGCATATGTAAAGGGAGAAGAGGTTACTTTGACGGTAAGAGAGTTTGATATTCTCTATAAGCTGTTATCTTATCCTAAGAAAACCTTTACCCGTGCAAAGCTGATGGAAGAGTTCTGGGACGCGGATTCAGCATCAGGTGCCAGAGTTGTAGATGTATATATGACAAAGATAAGAGATAAGTTCTCGGATTGTGATAGCTTTGAGATTGTAACAGTACATGGTTTGGGATATAAGGCGGTGATTAAGTGAGAATCGAATGGCACAAGATAAAGAAATTTTTAAAGGCAGGCTGGCGTTTGATTATTTTCTTTGTCATGATTGCATTTGTAGTAACCTGTAATTTCCTGCTATTTTTACATGGAATGCAGATGGATGAAGCTGAAGTTAGAGCAATGGCGCCAATAACTTTTTGGAATATCATTTTGCTAACTTTGCTATTTGGTATTTTTGATTTTACCAGACGTGCGTGGATGGTAACAAGACCCGTAAAACGTATCAGAGAAGGTATGGAGAAGATTGTAGCAGGTGATTTCACAGTTCGAATTCCTTATATTAAAGGAGAAAACAGTGATAATGAGTTTGACTCCATCATTAAGGGGTTGAATGATATGACTGCGGAGCTTGCAGGTGTTGAAACTTTAAGAACTGACTTTATTTCTAATGTTTCTCATGAGATTAAGACTCCTCTTGCCGTGATTTCTAACTATGCGACAATGCTGCAAAGCGGTGTTTTAAAGCCTGAACAGCAGCAGGAGTATGCAAAAGCAATCACTGAACAGACGAAGAGACTTTCTGATTTGATTACAAATATTTTGAAGCTGAATCGTTTAGAGAACCAGCAGATTTATCCTGAGAAGAAGACTTATAATCTTTCCGAGCAGATTTGCGAGTGCCTTTTAATGCACGAGTATGTATGGGAAAAGAAGCAGCTGGAGATTGAAACGGATATTGAAGAGGATGTTTTGATATATCAGGATGCAGAGCTTTTAAGCCTTGTGTGGAACAATCTATTTTCCAATGCAATTAAGTTTTGTAAGGAGGAAGGCAGGGTAACGGTAGAGGTAAAAAGGCTTGAAGATAAGGTACTTGTGTCTGTAAGTGATACAGGCTGTGGCATTAGTCAGGAGACTGGCAGACATATTTTTGAAAAGTTCTATCAGGGAGATACCTCTCATGCTACACAGGGCAATGGACTTGGGCTTGCTTTGGTCAAAAGAGTAATTGATATTGCAGAGGGGAATATCAGTGTACAGAGTGTGTTAGGGGAAGGAACAACCTTCACCGTTTCATTAGATGCGAAGACGTGAGGAAAATGATATGAAAAACAAAGGAAAACAATGGTGGTGGTATTTGCTCTTTCCACATTGGTTTATTAAGCTGATACTGGTATTGGTGTCTGCGGTATTGTTGGTGTATTCACTGGGATACCAGGATGCGAATCCGATTATTGCTTATAGCAGTTATTTGTTGTCGTTTTATACACTGGTTATTGTGTGCTTGAGAGTGCCTGCCGTGATAAAAAAGATAAAACGTATATTAAAAGCAAATAAATACAGTGGAAGATATTTGGAGGACCCGTTATTACGGGCGAAGGTTTCGCTGTATGGAAGTGGTGGAATTAATCTTATTTATGCTGCCTTCTATTTGGCGGCAGGTATTTATTATCGTTCCGTCTGGACAGGCGCAATGGCTGTATATTATGAAGTACTAAGTCTGATTCGAATAGGACTTATCAGGCGAGATAGAAAAGGACAAGCGATGGAATCGGGAGAACGCAGGGGCTTTGAACTAAAGAGCAGTCGTTTCTGTGGTAAGCTTATGTTTTTATTACATATAGTTATGACGGGGCTTGTCATTCAGATGGTATGGAAGAACAAATATTATGACTATCCAGGCGTTATGATATATGCTCAGGCGGCATATGCATTCTTTTGTTTTGGTATGGCAATTAAAAATATTATTAAATATCGAAAAATGGAAAGACCAATTCTGTCAGCAGCCAAGGTAGTGTCGCTATCCTGCGCGCTTATGTCCATATTTGCGCTTCAGACAGCTATGCTGATGCAGTTTGGAGCCGAACAGGCAGAGTTTATGCAGTTGATGAATATGCTGACAGGAGGAGCTGTTTGTTTTGGTGAGTTTGTACTGGCAATATGGCTGGTGCATATTACGAATAAGGAAATAAAAAAATTGGATATGAGAAAGGAAGCGTTAGAAGTTGAATAAGGAAGTAAATCAGGAAACAGGCTTTACATATACATATTCGGCAAAGCAGCAAAAGGAAATAGAAGAAATTAAAAGAAAATACAATCTGATGCCGCCCGATACGACTGAGGCTAAAATGGCGCAGTTAAGACGACTTGACCAAAGTGCAGAGAGACCAGGCACCATCTGGGCGTTGGTACTTGGTATTGTGGGAACTCTGGTGTTTGGTACAGGCATGAGCCTTGCGATGGTATGGACCAATCAATTCCTGTTGCTTGGAATTTTGGTAGGTGTGATAGGAATTGTGATTTTGGCACTGGCATATCCTGTATATAAGATGCTTACAAAGCGCCAGAGAGAAAGAATAGCGCCACAGATACTGGCATTAACGGAAGAACTTTTAAAATAGCTATCTCCTAAAAGTACACAAAATGTTTACATTTCTGACATTGACAATACTATGAAAAGTTGACATAATATTCTAAGCTACACTTAAATAGTGGCTTTCTGAAATCTAAATTTAAGAGAGTGAATTCATAGTATGCAGAATAAATATCGACATGAATTAAAATATTTGGTTGATGAGAGGGATTTAGTCTTACTTGAGAATAAGCTTACAGGTCTGATTAAGACGGACAAGCACTACGAGAATGGCGCTTATGAGATACGAAGCGCTTATTTTGATGATTATAAGGATACTGCTTTGAAGCAGAATATTATGGGTGTAAGTCCCAGATTCAAGTATCGTATCAGAATCTATAATGGTGATGATTCCTACATTCATTTGGAGAAGAAGATTAAGAATCATGATATGACCCGTAAGGAGAGCTGTAATCTTTCTTATGAGGAGTGTCAGAGATTATTGGATGGACAGTATCAGATACAGCCGCAGGATGAAGATTTTTTGAAGCAATTCAAGGCATATGCAGCGATGAATCTTTTGAAGCCGAAGGTTGTTGTAGCTTATGAGCGCAAGGCATTTATTTGTCCTGAAGGTAATGTACGAATTACCTTTGACAGGAATATCTCAGCAGCTACTGAGATAGGACAGTTCTTTGATAAGGATATTGGTAAACGTCCAATCATGCCAAGCGGTAAGCATGTATTAGAAGTGAAGTATGATGAATTTATGCCACGGTATATTAAGGCGGCATTGAATACTGGGAAACTGGATAGGACAACCTTTTCAAAATATTACTTATGTAGAAAATACTCAATAGGGACATAATTAGGAGGCACAATATGACATTTAACGACATCATTAAGAAGACAGTAATAGAAAATATGCAGAATAACTCACTTTCCATGACGAATGCGAGTGTAACAATTGGTATTTGTATTCTCTTTGCACTATACATATATGGAATATATTACCTTGCGAATAAAAAGAGCTTTTATAGCAAGCAGCTTGGAATAACACTGGCGGTGTTGCCTGTAATCACAGCAGGAATTATTATGGCGATGCAGTCGAACCTGATTGTTTCTTTGGGTATGGTTGGTGCGTTGTCTATTGTAAGATTTAGAACAGCAGTGAAGGAACCAAAGGATATGGTATTTTTATTCTGGTCTATCAGTATAGGAATTATCTTAGGTGCGATGAATTATGAGCTTGCATTGATTATTTCTATTGCGGTTACGATATTAATATTCCTTTTAGAGCTTCTTCCTGGTGGAAGACCATCAGTTTTGCTGGTAGTAAATATGGACGAACAGGGAGACGAAACTGTTCTGCTTAGTGCGGTAAAGACATTTGTGAAGAATCCAATCATTAAGTCAAGAAACAGAACCATGAGAGGAACAGATTACATTATCGAGTGTAAGACAGCCAAACAAAAAGAGCTGCTTGACGCAGCTTCTTCTGTTGAACATGTATTAACGACTTCATTAATTGCTCACGATGGTGAGGCTGTATATTAATTCCATTCGTTATATAAGAATTCTTTTCTGACTTTAAGGAAGTCAGATACGGATGTAACTTCATTATGATAAGCTGTGCGCGCTGCTTCGGGAGAGGCGGCGCGTTTCCATTTGATGGAATCCATAACTGCACTGTCAGTCAGGGCGTTTTCCCATTTAGGAAGAAGTGTCTCTGTCAGCTTATTTAAATAGGGATATAAAGTATTTGTATAAACATAAGTCATATCATCGTAAAATTCCCCATTGTAATATAATAGCTGCCACCAGTTTAACTTACCAGGAATATTGCGTGCGGAAAAACCTTCAGGGTCGTCGAAATCAATGGAATCGTTGGTGTAGCCGTTACAATATGCAGCATTATAGTCCCACACGGGGCCAGCGTATAATACGTCATTGGCATCTTTATAAAAATACTGGCTGGTTGAAGAACAATCAAAGTTTTTACTAACCTCTTCCACCAGATATTTTGAAATAAAGGATGGTATATTAATATATTGTGATAGTTCGTCATAATTATCCAAACCGACACTAGCGTACATAGTATCAACACATTGATTCACGTATTCTGAAATATATGCGTACTGAGCTTCTGAAATATACTTGGGAGACTTTACAACAAAACAAGTACCGTCATCAAGTGTAAAGCCACTGGCTTCTTCCAGATATCTGTAAGAGTAGTCCACTTCGATTATATAACCACCAGTATTATTGGAAGATTTCTCTGTAAAATCCCACCATTTTCCAGTTGGCGCCTGAGTCCAGTCCTCAAGAAAAGAATCGGTAGTAAGCTGATTAATTTCTGGGAGGTTGCGGATAACATCTTTATTTTCTGTTTCCAAATCGGTAATACCGATAGAATTCGGTGTTAGCTTGTTCCATAATTCATAGATTCCCTGATATTCATTGTTGATATATAAGTCAATATGAATACAGTTAAGAGAGTATGAATTCATGGCGATAGACATCTCTTTGGATATATAATTACGCAAAAAGCTATTGTCATTTGATGCAACTAAGGAAAAATCCTCAGTTAAAGGAAGTCCGCCAAAGGATATGGAATCGGTCAACGTAATGTTGAATGGCTTCTTTTCCCAATTCCAGCTATTATTCCCCCTGCCCTTTATTTCATCTAAGTTACCCGAATAGGCAGTAGAACCGTCTGTGTTGATAAAAAAAGCCTGTCCGCAAGTACTGTTTTGTTTGTCTGCTGTTATATAGGATAAGTCATCCTCTAATGAAAGGTGGATGCTTGGAATGTTTGAACTATATAGCAGAATCAATTGATAAGTATTGTTGATGGTATAAGTGTTCGTGTCTGATGAAACACTTGCTAAATGAATGCCGTCACCTGTTTCGAAAACAAGTTTTTTGTCTTTGGTGTAGGCTGGCATAAATAGATAATATGTGTTGGCATCATCATAATAGGCATTAATGATGTGTTGCGTTGACGAGGCGGCAACCTGCGCTGAAATATCAAAGCTATGGTCTTCGGAGGAGAAAATGGTAATGAAAATAGAATTATCCTGAGCAACTGTTGTATAGGATATATGTATAAATACTAAAAGTAAAACCGTTATTGCTATAAATTTAATTTTGCGACTCATTATAATATACTCCCTCATTTTAAAATAGAATAAACTGCCAATCGGTATTCTAACATACGAAAAAAGCAATCTACAATTAAAGTTACATAAATTTTTTATTAAGATTTTTTAAGAAATTATTAAGAAAACTCATCCCTTGATTTTTCAAGGATTAAAAGGCATAATTTAATTTAGAAAAGTATTTACATAAAGTCATAGAAAGTAAGGTTTTGAGGTATGAAGAAATATTTGGTTCGTTATTGGTATTTTGCGATATTTGCACCGATTTTTATGTTTGGTGAAGTATTTATGGATTTGTTGCAGCCGCGTCTTATGAGTATTATCGTGGATGAGGGTGTGTTAGGGTTATCCAACAATAATGTAGGAGATTTGAATCTGATTATTACGACAGGCTTACAGATGATAGGTCTGGTATTGATTGGATGTTTCTGCGGTATTATGTCGGGCGTATTTGCGCAGCTATGCAGTCAGAAGCTCGGAAATGATATAAGAAAGGACAGCTTTGAGAAAATTATGTCCTTGTCCTTTGAGCAGACGGATAAGTTTTCGACAGGTTCTCTGATTACAAGAGTGACGAATGATATCACACAGGTGCAGCAGCTGGTATCTCAGGCGATTCGCGGTTTTGTAAGAACCTTCCTTTTGTTTGGCGGCGGTATTGTGTCCATGTTAACACTGGACCTGAGCTTTGGTGTAGTGATTGCATGTGCGTTTCCATTTGTATTGGTCTGCGTTATTTACTTTATCAGTAAGGTGAATCCTTTATTTGGTGTTCTGCAGAAGAAACTGGATGGTGTGAACAGCGTTATGCAGGAAAATGTAGCAGGCTCAAGAGTAGTTAAGGCATATGTGAAGGAGGAGTATGAGCAGGAGCGTTTCCGAAAGGCAAATGGTGAGCTTGTGAATACGCAGCTTGATGTATTGCTTTTACTTTCTTATATGACACCGATTATGAACATTATTCTGAATATTGCAGTAGTAGCAGTAATTAAGGTAGGAAGCATCGAGGTGCAGAATGGCGCGGTAACACCTGGTAATGTTATGGCGGCGATTACATATACATCACAGATTTTGAATGCGGTTATGCGTATGACTATGATTTTTCAGTCAGTTTCCCGTGGCGTGGCATCGGGCAGACGTATTCAGGAGGTATTGGACTGTGAGCCGACGATTGCTGACGGTACTTTGCAGGAAGAGCCTTCTATAAAGGGCAAGGTAGAGTTTAGAAATGTATCTTTTGCATATCCAACCTCCGTAGAAGGGGAAGAGGGGGCTGATAAGGTGCTGGAGAATATTAATCTTGTGATTGCGCCAGGAGAAACGCTTGCCATTCTTGGTGCGACAGGCTGCGGAAAGACTAGCCTTGTGAATCTTATTCCAAGATTTTATGACGCATTGGAAGGACAGGTTCTGGTGGATGACGTAGATGTTAGGGAATATCCGCTGGCACTTCTTCGTAATAAGATAGCTGTGGCGTTGCAAAAGAGCGAGATATTTAGCAGCAGTATTGCAGAAAATATATTATGGGGTAATCCTGAGGCTTCAAGAGAGCAGGTGGAGCATGCAGCAGAGATTGCACAGGCAATGGAGTTTATTCAGACAAAGTCAGAGGGAATGGACACACAGGTAACGCAGGGAGGAACCAGCCTTTCTGGTGGTCAAAAGCAGCGAGTAGCCATCAGCCGTGCGGTGCTTCGCGAAGCAGAGATTCTGATATTAGATGATGCTACCAGTGCTTTGGACCTTGCGACAGAAGCAAAGCTTTATAAAGCCCTGAAGCAGGAGTATAGCAATCAGACAAAGATTATCATTGCACAGAGAATCGCTTCCGTGAAGGATGCAGACAGAATCGTTGTGTTGGAGAATGGCGGCATTGTAGCCTGTGGTAATCATGAGGAGCTGCTGGCTGGTAGTGAGGTATATCAGGAGATTTATCAGTCACAGCTTAAGAACGGAGGTGATATCAATGGCTAATAATCCGTCTATGAATCAGTATAAGGTGCCTGGAACCAGAGGCCCACGCAATATGCAGAAGGTAGAAAAGGCTAAGGATGGGAAACAGACAATTAAGCGTTTGCTACAGTATTTTGCCGAAGAGAAGAAGCTGTTGATTTATCTGTTGCTTGTGGTATTGATGATTGTTGTATGCTCTGTGATAGCACCTAAGCTGCAAAGTCAGGCAATTGATTCCATCGCACAGGCAAGCTATGAGGACTTAGGCGGTGTTTTGCTTGTTATGCTTTCTGTATATGGTATTCAGAGTCTTTGTACACTGGCGCAGAGCAGATTCAGCGCAATATTAAGTCAGGGTATCGTAAGACGTATGCGTGAGGATTTATTTGAGAAAATTGTGAATTTGCCAATTAAGTATCTCGACAGACATTCTCACGGTGATATTATGAGCCGTATGACCAATGATGTAGAGAATATTTCCAATACAGTATCCCAGTCCCTAAGCTCTATGTTTTCAGGCGTTCTTACGGTAATCGGAACAGTGGCAATGATGCTGTATCTCTGTCCGCAGCTGGCGGTATTGTCCTGTGTGACAATGATTCTGACAGTGGTTGCCACAAAGGCACTATCTACAGCCATGAGAAAGTTTTACAGAAAGCGTCAGACGCTCCTTGGAAATTTGAATGGTACAGTAGAGGAAATGGTAACAGGCTATAAGACTGTGGTAGCTTATAATAGAAAGAATGCGGTAATAGAGGAGTTTAATCAGGTTTCCGATGAGCTTACAAAGGTAGGTATTGCGGCGGAAATTTTAGGCGGTTCTATGGGACCTGTTATGAATGTTATCAATAATATCGGCTTTGTGATAATTGCGGCATTTGGAGGGTATTTTGCAATTACGGGAGAGATTTCCATTGGTATTATTTCTGCATTTATTGTGTATGCAAAGCAGTTTGGAAGACCGATTGACGAGCTTGCACAGGTATATGGACAGATTCAGACAGCGATTGCAGGTGCTGAGCGAGTTTTTGCCATTATGGATGAGCCAAGTGAGGATAAGTCGGGAAGTCAGAATATGGAGAATGCCAAGGGAGTAATTACCTTTAAGAATGTAGATTTCTCTTATATTCCAGGACATCAGGTATTGTATGACTTTAACTTTGAAGTGCGCGCAGGACACAAGATTGCACTGGTAGGTGCTACGGGAAGCGGTAAGACTACGGTAGTTAATCTTTTGATGCGTTTTTATGATGTAGATAGCGGAGAGATTCTGATTGATGGCGTGAATATTAAGGATATTGCCTGCGAGGAGCTTAGAAGGAATACGGCAATTGTATTACAGGATACGGTACTCTTTGCTGACACGGTAGAGAATAATGTGAAGTATTCTAAGCCTGAAGCGACGAGAGAAGAGATTGAAGCGGCAGTGAAGATGAGCCACTGCTATGGTATGATTCGTCATCTGCCACAGGGCTTTGCAACACAGCTTACAGAGTCAGGCTGCAATCTTTCACAGGGACAAAGACAGCTCTTGTCCATTGCTCGTGCCTTTCTTGCAAATCCTAAGATATTGATTCTGGATGAGGCAACCTCCAGTGTAGATACCCGTACGGAGAAGCATATTCAGGATGCTATGGTGAAGTTGATGGAGAATCGAACTAGTCTGATTATTGCACACAGACTTTCTACAATTCAGGATGCAGACTGTATTATCGTTATGGATAAGGGACGAATCGTGGAAACGGGTAATCATGAGGAACTGATGCAGAAGAAGGGAAGATACTATTCGCTTTACATGAGTAATGAGGACGAAGAAACGGCATAATTTGGTCGAGATTTTGTTGAAATTTTTTCTACAAAAGTGTGGAAAGATAAAATTAAGTTGTAGTATAATGTACGCGAGTAAAAAAACAAGCGACACCGTAGGTGGCATTTGTTTTTTACCGCGATAACGAGCAAAGAGTCTGCGAAGCAGACAATAAGCACGAAGTGCGCCTTTGCGAGTCTACATGAGTGTAGAGCAAAGCACGAAGTGCGTCTTTGCGAGTCTATAGGAAAGGTTCAGAAAGTATGAAAATAGGTTTCGATAACGATAAATATTTAGAAACGCAGTCACGAAATATTCGTGAGAGAATTAATAAGTTTGGTGACAAGCTTTATCTGGAGTTTGGAGGAAAGCTTTTTGATGACTATCATGCATCAAGAGTGTTACCAGGATTTCAGCCTGATTCTAAGCTTCAATTATTGATGCAGCTTTCAGAGCAGGCAGAGATTGTTATCGTAATCAGTGCTGGAGATATAGAGAAGAATAAGATTCGAGGCGATCTTGGTATTACTTATGATGTAGATGTGCTTCGATTGATTAATTCCTTTGAAGAGAAGGGCTTATATGTAGGAAGCGTAGTTATTACACAATACTCAGGTCAGACAAGTGCAGATTTGTTTAAGCAGAGATTGATTAAGCTTGGTATTAAGGTGTATACACATTATGTAATTCCAGGATATCCGAATAATCTCGGCTATATTGTAAGTGATGAAGGTTTTGGTAAGAATGATTATATTGAGACAACACGTCCGTTGGTAGTTATTACAGCACCAGGACCAGGAAGCGGTAAGATGGCAACCTGCCTTTCACAGCTTTATCATGAGCATAAGAGAGGCGTTAGAGCAGGTTATGCGAAGTTTGAGACCTTCCCTATTTGGAATATTCCGTTAAAGCATCCGATTAACTTAGCTTATGAGGCTGCAACAGCAGATTTGAATGATGTAAATATGATTGACCCGTTCCATTTAGAGGCATATGGTATTTCAACGGTTAATTATAACCGTGATGTAGAGATATTCCCTGTTTTAAAGGCAATGTTTGAACGTATTTATGGTGAGAGTCCATACCAGTCACCTACAGACATGGGTGTAAATATGGTAGGCAGTTCGATTTCTGATGATGAGGCTTGCCAGGAGGCTTCACGTCAGGAGATTATCAGAAGATATTTCGCAGCGTTGTCAGGTTTGTTGGAGGGACATAGTCAGGAGGAAGAGATTTATAAGCTTGAACTGATTATGAATCAGGCAGGTATTACACCAACAGATAGAGCAGTTGTTCCAGCGGCTCGTAAGCTTGCAGAGTTGAAGAATACACCAGCAGCAGCAATTGAGCTTACAGATGGACGTATTATTACGGGTAAGACTTCTACATTACTTGGAGCGACTTCGGCTATGCTTTTGAATGCATTAAAGGCATTGGCTGGTATTGATCAGGATGTAGATGTGATTGCACCAGAGTCTTTAGAGCCGATTCAGCGACTGAAGACAGCATATCTTGGCAGCCGTAATCCTCGTCTTCATACAGATGAGGTGTTGATTGCACTTTCTATTAGTGCAGCGAATCACGCAGAGGCAGCACTTGCATTAGAGCAGCTTCCGAAGCTTGCAGGCTGTCAGGCACATACATCTGTTATGCTTTCACCTGTAGATGTGAAGCAGATGAAGCGCTTATCTATCCAGATGACCATGGAAGCACAGTATGAGAATAAGAAAGTAAGCTATTAAGCTTTTGAAGAACCACGCAGCTGCGTGGTTCTTTTGCCCAATAAGCCGTCTTGCGAAGCGTGGCGGTGTTTGGTGTGTATGTAGGTTGCTAGAAGGTTTGCAGAAATGATATAATTTACTATATTGAGCGATGGAGGCATGGTTATAGAATGAAGAAAAGACAAGAAAGAATATTAATCTATGTATATATTGCAATGGTGATGTTGTGTCTGTATCTTAATTATTGGACTGCTACTGATATTGCCAATATCCTGGTAAATGCAGGTATGTTTCTTATAGTGGGAATTATCTTTGTGCATGCTTTTATGTGTTTTCGTGATGTAAATAAAATCATGCAGAGTCTGGATAGAGTGTCAAAGCAGATAAAGGAAGATTTTGACAGGGAGCAGGATTTATTGTGGGAGAGCTATAAGGAGCAGGGAATCAGTTTTGGTGTAGGAGAGTTGAATTCCAGATACAAAGAATACCAGCGTGAAATGACACGAATGTCAGTGAATATTGAGAATGGATATAAATGCAGTATTGAAGATTACATTAACAGAGATGTGATTGATAAAGCGATAGATAGGAATATGATGAACCTTGTTTCAGGAACAATGACAGGACTGGGAATACTTGGTACATTTATCGGGTTGTCCTTTGGCCTACACAATTTTAATACAGGGACAGCACAGGAAATCTCGGACAGTATTGCGCCTTTGATGGAGGGTATTAAGGTTGCTTTTCATACTTCGATTTATGGTATGGTATTTTCCTTATGCTTCAATTATGTATATAAAAGAAAGCTTGGCGATGCGAATCAGGTAATGGATAATTTTCTTGATGTACATCAAAAATATGTAATGCCTGAGCATCAAAGTGATGGTATGAATATGCTGCTTGCCTATCAGAAGCAGCTTTTGGAGGAGATGAGAAGCATTGCTGAGAGGATGGAGATAAATGCTTCACAGAAGGCAAGCAAAGAAAGCGAGATACAGGTAGAGGATAGAAAAGAATGGCATATAGAAGAAATAAAGTAGAAGATGAAGAAGTTTCATATTGGCTTTCTTATTCGGATATGATGGCGGCATTGCTCCTGACTTTTGTACTGATTATCTCATTTACCATGCTGCAGGCAAGGAGTCAGTATGAGCAGAAGGAGCAGGAGTTAGCAGGGCAGCAACAGATAGTGGCAGAACAACAGGCGTTGGTTGCAAGGCAGCAGGAAGTTATGGAAGCGCAGCAGGAACAACTCGACCAGATTATCGGTATTCGTGGGGAAGTAGTAGAAAGTCTGAAGGAAGAATTTGAAAATACGAATCTTAAGATTACAGTAGATTCGCAAACAGGCTCAATTACCTTCGATTCCGGTGTGTTATTTGATTATAATCAGTATATGTTGAAGGCGTCAGGAGAAGCATTTTTGAAGGAATTCCTGCCCAGATATTTTCATGTGCTGCTGAGTCAGGAGTACAAGGATTATATTGGCGAAGTGATTATTGAAGGACATACGGATACGCAGGGAAGCTATATTACGAATTTGGAGTTGTCGCAAAAGCGTGCCTTGGCGGTGGCGGCATTTTGCCTTGCGGATGAAAGCAATGTGCTGCCCACAATGGATATCCATGAGCTAAGAGATATTGTCACAGCCAATGGACGCTCCTATAGCAATCCGATTTATAACGAGGATGGAACAGTGAATATGGAGGCATCCAGACGTGTAGAGGTCAAGTTCAGACTTAAGGATGAGGATATGATTGATGAGATGTTGAGTATATTAAACGAAAACAGCTAGAGGCGAAAAAGAAGAACTAAATTAAAAAAATAAAAAGGAATTCGCCTTTCCGTGCAGAATATTAAAAATAGAGAGTGTTCATTTTGTACCTTCGACATGCTCGAAGGTACTTTTGTGTATTGGGAGTTTGCTATGACAATTCGTGAAAATTTGGAATTATGGGAAAAGGACTATTTAAGTCCGTATGCAACACTTAGTATGAACTCGAAGGGAAGAGCAAAGGCGGAGGTAGAGTGCGACATCCGTCCTGTATTTCAGAGAGATAGAGACAGGATCCTGCATTCGAAGGCGTTCAGACGCCTGAAGGATAAAACACAGGTTTTTCTGTCACCAGAGGGAGACCATTACAGAACACGTTTGACCCATACCCTTGAAGTATCTCAGAACGCCAGAACCATAGCGAAGGCTTTGCAGCTTAACGAAGATTTGGTAGAGGCAATCGCACTAGGACATGATTTAGGGCATACACCCTTTGGACACGCAGGAGAGAGGGCGTTGAATGAGGTATGTCCTTTCGGATTTGAACACAATGAGCAGAGTGTGCGACAGGTAGACCTGTTGGAGAAGGAAGGCGAAGGCTTGAATCTTACCTGGGAAGTAAGAGACGGTATTCGTAATCATCAGACCGCGAATATGCCCGCAACACTGGAAGGCAAGGTAGTGCGCTATTCGGACAAGATAGCTTATACCTATCATGATATGGATGATGCGGTTCGCGCAGGTATTCTTAAGGAGTCCGATGTACCAAGAGAGATTGGAGAAATCATTGGTTACACGCCAAGAGAAAGACTTAATGCTTTTATTCATGATATCGTAGTAACCAGTAAGGGTACGGATGATGTGCGGATGTCCGAGGATGTAGAGCGTGCTATGCGTGATTTAAGACAGTTTATGTTTGATAAGGTATATAGTAATCCGATTGCTAAGGCAGAGGAGGATAAGGCGGTCAGCCTTGTGAAGACCTTATATGAGCATTTCATGACACATACTAATGAATTACCTAGATTTTTCTTGGAATTAGGCTTGGGAGGCGAACCAAGGGAACAGGTGGTATGTGATTATATCAGCTCCATGACGGACAGATATGCGATTGCACTGTACGATGAGCTGTATGTACCAAAGTTCTGGATGGGCTAGTAAGAAAGAGGTTTTAAGGATGTATTATCCGGAAGAGTTAGTAGAAGAGATTAGACAGAAAAATGATATAGTTGATATTATTTCGGGTTATGTAGGCTTGCAGAAGCGAGGAAGTAATTATATTTGCTGCTGTCCGTTTCATAGTGAAAAGACACCATCTTTTTCGGTAAACAGGAGCAGACAGATTTACAAGTGCTTTGGTTGCGGTGAGGGTGGTAATGTAGTTACCTTTGTGATGAAGCATGAGAATTACACATTCCCTGAAGCGATTAAGTATCTTGCCGAGAAGGCGGGCGTTGCTTTGCCAGAGGTTGAGTACTCTGAGGAGGCGAAGAAGCGAGAGACCAGAAGACAGAGACTTTTAGAGGTGAACAAAGAGGCGGCAAAGTTTTACTTTTACCAGCTTCGTTCCGAGCGAGGAGTAAAGGCAAAGGAATATTTGGACAGGCGTCAGCTGTCGGAAGAGGTTCGTAAGAATTTTGGACTTGGCTATGCACCGATAAGAGGCGAGGAGCTTATTGTATATCTTAAGAGCAAAGGCTTCACAGAGGATTTGATTCGAGATGTGGGACTTGCAAAGATGGACGAACGTAGAGGAACGACTACACAGTTCTGGAACAGAGTCATGTTCCCGATTCAGGATATCAATCATAGAGTAATCGGTTTTGGCGGACGAATTATGGGAGATACTGATAGCGGACCGAAGTATTTGAACTCTCCTGAGACAGAGATATTCGATAAGAGCAGGAATCTTTATGGTATGAATTATGCCAGAACTGCGCGCGCGGGGAATATTATTCTGTGCGAGGGCTATATGGATGTTATCAGTATGCATCAGGCAGGCTTTACACAGGCGGTAGCATCCCTTGGTACAGCATTTACACCTGGACAGGCTAATCTGATTAAGAAGTATACGAAGGATGTTTTGCTTGCATACGATAGTGACGGTGCAGGTGTGAAGGCAGCACTTCGTGCCATCAGGATATTGAAGGATGCGGGATTATCTGGTAAGATAATCGACATGTCGCCTTATAAGGACCCTGATGAATTTATGAAGAATCTTGGAAAAGAAGCATTTCAGGATAGAATTGACCACGCAGAGAACTCCTTTATGTTTGAGATTCGTATGCTGGAGAGGGATTATAATATGAATGACCCCGAAGAGAAGACGAATTTCCATAATCAGATAGCGAGAAAGCTATGTGAGTTTGCAGAGGATGTAGAGCGTGAGAATTATATCACTGCAGTGGCGGACAAGTATCATATCGGCTTTGATAATCTAAGGAAGCTGGTAGTGAATATGGCTGCCAAGACGGGAGGCTATGCAGTCGTGCCTGAGAGACCAAAGTCAGGTATTCAGAGCAAGAATACGCCTGAGGAGAATACGAAGAAGGCACAGAGACTGCTGCTGACATGGATTACAGATTATCCGCAGTTGTATCCGAAGATTAAGCAGTATATAACTCCTGCAGACTTTACGATAGAGTTATATGCCAAGGTGGCAGAGAGAATGTTTGCGGATATTGAGAATAATTGTTTTAATCCTGCGGGCATAATTAATATGTTTGCGGATGAAAAGGAGCAAAGCGAAGCCGCTTCCTTGTTCACGACAAAGCTTGAGCAGCTTGAGAGTGACCAGGAGAAGGAAAAAGCTTTTCATGATATATTAGTTAGTGTAAAACGTAACAGCTTTGAATATTACTCATCAAGAATGGGAGTAGATATTACGACGCTTAATAAGGTTATCGAGGGTAAGAAAGCGCTTGAAGAGCTAAGCAGAAAGCATATATCAATGGATTAGGGTAAATGATAAAGATATGGAGGATTGACCAAAATGGATGAAAACACACAAGCAAAATTTGATGCGAAGCTGAAGGAGTTATTAGCTGTCGCAAAGAAAAAGAAAAATGTATTAGAGTATACAGAAATCAGCGATTTCTTCAAGGATATTCCGTTAGAAGAGGATTCCTTTGAGAAGATTCTCGAGACGTTAGAGCAGAACAATGTTGACGTACTTCGTATTACAGAAGAGGATGATGACCTTCCTGATGAAGAGCTTCTCTTAAGTGATGAAGACGATGTGGATATGGAGAAGATTGACCTCTCTGTTCCTGACGGAATCGGTATCGAAGACCCTGTCAGAATGTATTTAAAGGAAATCGGTAAGGTACCGCTTTTAAGTGCAGAGGAGGAAATCGAGCTTGCTAAGAGAATGGAGGTAGGCGATGAGGATGCAAAGAAGCGTCTTGCAGAGGCAAACCTTCGACTGGTAGTAAGTATTGCAAAGAGATATGTTGGACGAGGAATGCTTTTCCTTGATTTGATTCAGGAGGGTAACCTTGGTTTGATTAAGGCGGTTGAGAAGTTTGATTACCGTAAGGGTTATAAGTTCTCTACTTATGCTACATGGTGGATTAGACAGGCGATTACAAGAGCGATTGCAGACCAGGCAAGAACCATTCGTATTCCTGTTCATATGGTTGAGACTATCAATAAGCTGATTCGTGTCAGCAGACAGCTCTTACAGGAGCTTGGTCGTGAGCCATCTCCAGAAGAGATCGCAAAGGAAATGAATATGCCAGAGGATAGAGTTCGTGAGATTTTGAAGATTTCACAGGAGCCAGTTTCTCTTGAAACACCTATCGGTGAAGAGGAAGACAGCCATTTAGGTGACTTTATTCAGGATGATAATGTACCTGTACCTGCGGATGCAGCAGCATTTACACTCCTTAAGGAGCAGTTAGTAGAGGTGCTTGATACATTAACAGATAGAGAGCAGAAGGTATTAAGACTCAGATTTGGTCTTGATGATGGACGTGCCAGAACACTTGAAGAGGTTGGTAAGGAATTTAACGTTACCAGAGAACGTATCAGACAGATTGAGGCAAAAGCCCTTCGTAAGCTTCGTCATCCATCCAGAAGCCGTAAGCTGAAGGATTATTTGGATTAAAAGGGGAAATGTAGATGCTATTATCAGATAGAATGCAGGCAGTTGCAGGCTTGGTTGAGCCTTGTGACTGCATGGCAGATATCGGCTGCGACCATGGATATGTTTCCATGGAGTTGATTCGCCGCGGTGTCTGCAAGAAAGTAATAGCCATGGACGTTAACGCAGGACCTTTACATCAGGCTAAAAGTAATATTCGTGATTACGAAATGGAAGAATATATAGAGACCAGACTTTCAGATGGGGCAGACGCTTTGCAGCCTGGAGAGGCAGATGGTATTATCTGCGCTGGAATGGGCGGTAGATTAACCATTGCGATTCTCATGAAAGGAATGGCTCTGATTCAGGACATGAAGCAGTTGATTCTGCAGCCTCAGTCAGAGATTGACGAGGTGCGGAGCTTCTTACGGGAAGCAGGATTTATAATAGACAAAGAGGATATGGTGTGTGAGGATGGTAAATACTATCCTATGATGCATGTCATCCCTGGCGCCTTTGGTAAGCAGGAGAAGTATATTGCGGATAATCTTTCTGAGAAGAGAAAGACCTCTGCAGGGCCTGTACCTGAGGCTGGTGATGACAAGGAGCCACCTGTCATATCTGATGTATCAAAGGAAGAGGCCCAAAAGCTTAAGAGGGTACAGGATACATATGGTCCGTACTTACTGGAAACAGCACATCCGATACTGAAACAGTACCTGCTGTGGCAGAAGGAGAATCTTGAGAATATCAGAGGTAATCTGATGAATCAGCCGAAGCCCAATGCCAGACAGCAGTATCGAATACTGGAGCTGGAGACGGCGTTGAGTGATATTGTATTTTGCTTATATAAATACTGGAGGATCTAATGATGAAATGTTACGAGATTATGGAAAAGCTGGAAGTACATTCTCCTGTTACTTATGCGGAAGACTGGGATAATGTTGGCTTACTTGCAGGAAGACCGGATAAGGAAATAAAAAGTATATATATTGCTCTGGATGCTACGGATGATGTTATAGAGGAGGCGGTCTGCTTAAAGGCGGATCTGCTTTTGACGCATCATCCTCTTATTTTTTCAAAGCTAAAAAGCGTTACAACAGAGCATTTTATAGGAAGAAGAGTGTATCAGCTCTTGAGAAATGATATTTGTTACTATGCAATGCATACGAATTTTGATGTCATGGGAATGGCAGATGCGGCTGCGGATGCCATGGAACTGAAGCATAGACAGGTGCTGGATGTGACACATGCAGATGCACTTGGCTCAGAAGGCTGTGGACGTTTTGGAAAGCTTTCGCATAAGATGATGCTGAAGGATTGTGCTGAGCTGGTAAAGCAACGTTTCCAAGTACCAAATGTTCGTGTGTATGGTGATTTGAATGAAGTGGTTGAGATTGCGGCAGTAATGCCAGGCTCTGGTGGAAGCTATTTGAAGGAAGCTTTGCAGGTAGGAGCAGATGTTATGATTACGGGCGATATTGACCATCATGAGGGAATTGATGCGGTGGCACAGGGAATATCCATTATTGATGCAGGACATTATGGAATTGAGAAGCTGTTTATTCCATATATGGAGGAATGGGCAAAACGCGAGCTTCCAGGCGTGACTGTGCATTGTGCGAAGTATCAGGAACCGTTTGTTGTAGTGTAAGAAAAGGTGTAAAACAAGGAGGATGGGGAATGGAAAAAGGATATATTGTTAAAATTGGGGAGATACAGAAGGAATATCCAAAAGGAACAACCTACGAGGAGATTGCAAAGGAATATCAGAAGGATTATCAGCATCCGATTGCATTGGTAATCCGTAATGGTAAGATTCGTGAGCTTTTTAAGAAGGTAGATAAGGATTGCGAGTTGGAGTTTGTTACTTTGGCAGATGACATCGGACATAAGACTTACGTCAGAACTGCAACGTTGATTTTGATGAAGGCAATTACAGAGGTTGTAGGTCAGGATAACATTAAGACCATTAAGATGGAATTTGCTATAGGTGAAGGCTATTACTATTCCAAGCAGGGCGATTTTGAAGTAACAAAGGAGCTGGTGGATAAGGTAAAGGCAAAGATGCAGGAGTATGTGGATAAAGATTTGCGTATCATGAAGTCATCCATGTCTCTGGAGGATGCCAATGAGCTTTTTGAAAAGCAGAAGATGTATGACAAGATTAAGCTGTTTCGTTATCGCGGCAGGTCTACGGTAAATGTTTATAATCTGGATGGCTATTATGATTATTATTATGGCTATATGCTTCCAAGCACAGGTATGATGAATTGCTTTGATTTACTACCATATGAGGGTGGATTTATATTGAACCTTCCAAAGAAGAGTACACCTGATGAACTGGAGGAGTTTAAGCCGCTACCTAAGCTTTTTGGGGCAATGCAAACTGCCTCGGAGTGGGGCGTTAAGCTTGGAATTGATGCAGTTGGTGATTTGAATGCACAGATTCGGGATGGCAATTTCAACGAATTGATGTTGGTTCAGGAGGCTTTGCAGGAGAGTAGAATCAGTGAAATCGCAGCGGATATTGTATCAAGAGACGGTATCAAGTTTGTTATGATAGCAGGACCATCATCGTCTGGAAAGACTACCTTTTCACACAGATTATCGGTACAGCTTAGAACTCATGGCTTGGTGCCGCATCCGATAGCAGTTGATGATTATTTTGTGGATAGAGAGCTAACACCTCGTCAGCCAAACGGTGACTATGATTTTGAATGCTTAGAAGCGATTGATACGAAGCAGTTTAATCAGGATATGATGGATTTACTTGCTGGTAAACGAGTAGAGCTTCCTAAGTTCAACTTTGTAACTGGTAAGCGAGAGTATAAAGGGAACTTTAAGCAGTTAGGTAAGGATGATGTGCTTGTCATAGAAGGAATCCATTCTCTGAATGATAAGATGTCCTATGCGCTTCCTGCTGAGAGTAAGTATAAGATTTATATTAGTTGTCTGACGACCTTGAATATAGATGAACATAACAGAATTCCAACCACGGATGGAAGACTGCTTCGCAGAATGGTGCGTGATGCCAGAACCCGTGGTGCAAGTGCAAAGCGTACGATTGAGATGTGGCCATCTGTAAGACGTGGTGAGACGGAGAATATTTTCCCATATCAGGAAAGTGCAGATGCAATGTTTAATTCGGCATTGATTTACGAGCTTGCTGTTTTAAAGCAGTATGCAGAGCCGTTGTTATATAGTATTGAGCCAGGTGAGCCTGAGTACTTCGAGGCAGTACGTTTGCTGAAGTTCTTAAGCTATTTCTTAGGTGTCAGCACGGAGGACTTACCAAAGAATTCGATTGTAAGAGAGTTTGTGGGAGGAAGCTGTTTCAACGTATAATTCAGAGCTTGATTAATTTGTCAGGAAGGGATATAATGAATCGGCAAGTGTGGCAAATGATCGCGGCCTCACGTAAGTGGGGGTGAGGAAAGTCCGGGCTTCATAGGGCAGGATGCCAGATAACGTCTGGTGGAGGTGACTCCAAGGCTAGTGCAACAGAAATATACCGCTCAGTTTACTGAGTAAGGGTGGAAAGGCAGTGTAAGAGACTACCGCCTCCAAGGTAACGAGGAGGGCATATGTAAACCCCATCCGAAGCAAGACCAAGTTAGGGAACGATAGGTTTGCCCGACCTGTTTCCAGGTAGGTCGCTTGAGGCTATCGGTAACGATAGTCCTAGATAGATGATCATTCGCGTATTGGGAGACCAATGACGCCGACATAACCCGGCTTATCGCTACGCTTGCATCATAATGTATGTAAAGGACCTGTTTTTACAGGTCCTTTTTTGCGCGGGTAGTGAGGAAAGGCATCAGCTTGCTGAATGCTTTGACGAACACCGCGACAGCTGAGTAGTATGCGCAAATTCGGGTTTGTCGAGTTCTTGCGGCGTCCGCACTAACAGGTTATTGGATAAAAGCGGACGTATCATTTACATAGGTAATTAGCTAAATTTTAATTTAACTGCCTAATGAAAGACATTCTTCCCTGTTCTTTCATATCAACCAAGCAAAGCTTAAGGTATTGAATTGGAATGAATTAATTCTATACACAGGTGCTTTAACTCTTGATTTCATTCTTATATTTGTATATTGATAGTACCTGCGAGGTACTGTAACGAAAATCCTGTCGTGGTACCTCGAATCTAGGTATTTTATATCCATTTAATAAGATTTTTAGGTACAGGAACACTTTTATCGAGCATAGGATATCGGTTTTGCTAGTTTTCGATATCTTGTGCT
>JAFUKJ010000060.1 GCA_017467805.1 Lachnospiraceae bacterium | reverse complement strand
ATGTGTATATATACATATATACACTAGATACACACGCCTGTCAATACAATTTGTTATAATTTTTAGATTTTTTCGTATAAAACAAAAAAGAAGCGTTATCCAGCATATAAAATTACACTAAATAACACTTCATTCGCTCTATCTTCTTATGCAGTTATCTCATTCGCCTTAAGCTCCTGCGCCTTTGCGTCTATCGCACACATCATTTCCTTCTCCACAGCCATATCTCCAGCATATGGATGGTTCTTACATAATCTTTCAAAGCGTTCCTTTTCCCTCTGTGCCTTCTCCTCATTCTTCTCAACCAACAGATAGTACGCATACATAAAACGAGCCGTACCAATCATCGTCTTCGTTGTCTGCTTGATATATGTCTTTAATTCATCATCATATAGCTTCTCTATCTCTTCACTACGATTGTAAAGTAATATCTCAGTAAACAGTTTCTCTATCTTAAACTGTTGCTTCAAGATAGACATCATCTTCTTATTAGATAAACTCTTATCCAATAATGTATATACTGTTTCATAATCCTGTAAATCCAGTAAATAACTCAACCTTGCGCCAAGTTTCGATATCGTTCCTGCCTTATCTACCCCTGCAACAAGCTCTTCATCTGTCATAGGCTCCCAGATACGAGGCATATCCTTGGCTCTGGCTCCCTGTTGCTGCAACGCTACATACTGCAAGCATTCCCAGATTGATTTGCGCTGCTCCTCATCCGTTTCAGCCTGAAACAATAATGCACCGTCATTAGAATCCTTAGGAATTGTATTCTCCACCACCAGGTATCCTGTTATCATTGCCGATACAATCATAAATTTGCCCCAGTAATTCTCAGTACCAAGCACTAGACCAATCGTCAGCATAATAATTGCAGTAATTGCATTTACTAAAACACCACCCGCATAATATCTTTTATATGGAAAATTACCGTCATTATATGCAGGCGGAACCATAAGACACTGTCCACCTGTTCCAGGAAGTGTAAATTTCTTAAACTTTATTCCATCCTCATATTTGGCAAGCATCCAGCTCCCTATCCTAAAGAAGCCAAACTGATAGCCTGACATAAGTCCCATCACCAAATGACCAGCCTCATGCAATATAATATCAATATACAGTACTACAAAGAACATCAAAAACGTTCCCATGTACCCAAGCATAAATTCTACTACGCCCGTTTTATCAGCAAAATCAAATCCTATCGTCCAAATTGATAGAACACCTAATACTACTCCTGCCACAAGCGATATGATTGTTCCAAGGTTTTTCTTAACTTTCTTATTCTTCTCTTTTTTCATCTGTCTACCCTCTCGCTGTCTCTCTTTTATCTTTCGCTATTGCGCAGTTTCCTGAGTGTTTTTCTTCTTCCTACGCTTCTTCTCAGGCTTTGGCGGATGTGCCTCCATATATGCTTCATACATCTCTGGACGACGCTCCTTTGTACGAATCAGTGACTGCTCCAGACGCCACTTCTCGATATTAGCATGATGTCCACTCATCAATACATCAGGCACCTTCTTGTCATGCCACACCTCAGGCCTTGAATACTGCGGATACTCCAAAAGTCCATTCGAATGAGATTCTGTCTCCGCTGAGTCACCATTATTCAACACCCCTGGTACAAGCCTTGAAATAGCATCAATCATAACCATGGCAGGCAGCTCACCACCTGTCAGAACATAGTCACCAATAGAAATATAATCGGTAACGATTTCCTCTAACACACGTTCATCAATCCCTTCATAATGACCGCAAAGGAATATCAAATCCTCTTCTAAAGCAAGCTCGGCTGCCTTCTTCTGCGTGAATACCTCTCCCTGTGGAGTCACATAAATAACTCGCGGTTTTTTCGCCACATCACCTGTCTCTATCTTACGTTCCTCTATCTGCTTAACAACTGCCTGATAAGTATCATAAACAGGCTGTGCCTGCATCAGCATCCCCGCACCACCACCATAGGTATAATCATCTACCTTCTTATGCTTGTCCAGCGTGTAATCTCTAATATTTACCGCATCGATAGAAATGTATCCCTTTTCCTTGGCTCTGCCAATAATACTGGTATTCAAGCCGTCTAAGATCATTTCAGGGAATAATGTCATAATATGAAAATGCATCGTGCAATCATACCCTTCCTCAAAACTTGTACTAATCTAACAGACCATCCAAAAGATGAACAACCATCTTCCTAGCCTCTACATCCACAGACAGGATACACTCCTTAATCGCAGGTATCAGAACCTCTCTGCCATCCGTCATCTCTATCTCATAGACATCGTTAGCACCTGTCTCAATGACATTCTTCAATACACCAAGAAGCTTATCATCCTCCTCGTATACCTCTATATCAATCAAATCCGCAATAAAATACTCATCACGTCTTAATCTGACTGCATTCTCACGGGTTACATACAGATTCTTCTGTCTGTACTTCTCCACATCATTTATATTATCAATTCCTTTGAATTTCAAAATCACGAACTGCTTGAAAAACTTCACTGACTCGATTTCAAGGGTAATCTTTTCCTTACCTGTATCTAAAATAGTTTCCTTATTTAAACCAGTTAGACCTCCACAACCT
>JAFUKJ010000005.1 GCA_017467805.1 Lachnospiraceae bacterium | reverse complement strand
TAACAAAAGAAATTAAAATATCTAAAAACAAAAAGGTTTGCTATACTGACAAATATTTCCATTCCAACACATAGCTTTTGCTGCTTCCTGTCCTTGGCCTTTTCTATCAATAAAGAACCTATGTAGGTAATAAATGTAATAAACACAATAAGTAATAAATACTTCGCATTCCAATTCATATAAAAATAATAACTGGATGCCAATATCAATATCCATCTCCACTTATGTGGCAGAATCCAATATAGAGCAAATACTATCGGTAAAAATATTGCATACTGCAAGGAATTAAATAACATGTCCCATTTTCTCGCTTTCTTTTATCAACACTTTGCTAACATTTTTATTTGTTACTAACAATTATTTCGCAGGTGCCTTCGCCTTTTACGGAGTTCTCTCTAATAATCTCACCAATATGCTCAGCAACAATTCTTCCGCTTAAAGGATTCTTCACACTGTCTATATCTCCAAGAATCTTAGCATCTACGCTGCTATATTCAAATGCAAGGTCAGTCCCTTCCATTGTGCAATCCTCTAACACAAGATTCTTTACATAGCATAGCGGCTGCGTTCCAATGATTTTACAACGAATAAATGTAAGATTCTCTGCATACCATCCAAGATATTCGCCCTTTACTACGCTGTCTGTCACCACTACATTACGGCTGTGCCAGAAAGCATCCTTTGTATCTAATACACAGTTCTTGAACTCTGCATTCTCAATATATTGGAAGGAGTACTTGCCCTGCATCTTTAAGCCTTCCATCTTCATATCAGAACACTCAAAGAACGGATATTCCGACACCAATTCACAGTTTGTTAGCTCTACACCTCTGCATTTCCATGCAAATTCCTTAGAATCTATATGACAGTCCGCCAGATAAGTATTATCGCACTCTCTTAATGCCTTAATTCCATGTAATTTGGTATTCTCTATGCGCACATCCCTGTCATACCAAAGAGCCGCTCTACAATCACCTGTCATTTCACAATTACGAATCAACGCTTTATCCACATGCCAAAAGGGATAACGCAGATGAAATCCACAATTGTCCACTTCAATATTCACACATTCCTTCAACGCAGATTCACCATCCGCGGGTCCTGCAAACTTACAATTTATAATCTTTGCATCTCTTAAACCATATAAGGCTCTTTCTTCATCATAGGTATGATTCTTATATTCCATATGTGTACCTTTCATTTATGGATTCTCTGCAATTTCCTCTTGAATCCTTGCCTGTTCAACATAGCGGAAGAAATCATGATTTAATATTCCTGCAGAATAATCACACAGCTGCTTTACCACTTGTTTCATTGTATCTACATATTCTGGGCTGACTTCCTCTTCTGTCATGCTTATTACTTCGCCTGTCGCTTTATTATAGGACACCTTATCTGTAATGAAGCTTCTATTAGAGAATACTACCAATCCCTCGCTATCTGATAGCATATCTGTACCTGCAAATAATCTGGAATCATATTCAAAACCAAATAAATTATACAACGTAGGCAGTAAATCCATCGCTCCACAAGCTTTATCAATCATAATTGGCTCCTGCATCTGCGAATTCCATATTATCAATGTATTACGATACAAGTCCAGAGTATTTTCTAATTCTTTACCAGCCAGCTCCTCATAGCTATCAATATTCATCGCATACGGATAATGGTCCGCGCTCAACGCAATAACTGTGTTGTCAAGCTTTCCTGCCTTTTCTAACTCCGCAATCAGATATTCCAATGCCTTATCAAGCTCTATATTACATGCAATATAAGCTCTACCCTCTTCACTGTATGGAAGATTGGCTACTGCATCCTTATTCTTCATCGACATACTGTTACCGATGAAATTATAATTCATATGTCCCGATATCGTCATATAATATACATGAAACCTGTCATTATTAATATATTCAGGAAGTGTCGCTTTTATCATATTAAAATCAGAAGATGGCCACTGCTTTGCACCCTCCATCTCAAATATCTGACTTCCCCACTCTGCCTGGGACAGCTCACCAAGCTTAACTGCCTTAAAATCATAGCCAAGATTCGGGTGGCTCAAATGTCTGTCATAATAACTCAATGAATTATTATGATATGCATAGCTCTTTACCCCTTCCTTTGTAAAATACGCAGGCAGCGAATATGGCTGCTCGTTTTCAGCTGTCTTGGTCATACTAAACTGCTTATAAGGAATCTGACCTGTCAGATTCACATACTCGCCGTCACTGGTGCTGGTCTGCCACAATGGTACATAATAATTATTAGCCACAAAGCCTGTATTCGCCATCTTATATAAAGTTGGTGTCAGCTCCTCTGTCATGGCATAAGTAGAAAAACCTTCTGCTGTCAAATAAATCAGATTGTAGCCCTCAAACATTCCTGTATATTCATTCTGATTACTAGGTGTTCTGGCTTCCATATAAGCTACCAGCTTGCTAACATCCTTATCTGTTGCCAGCTCATTCAGCTTTGTAAAATCAATATCCAGCACATTCTGTAATATTACAGGCTCTGGAACAACCTCGGTCTCTTCTTCTGTCATAACTTCCGCTGCTTCTTCGGAAGCGAAAGCCGCACTTTCTTCAACTGCCTGTGTTTCTATAGAAGACTCTGCTTCAGAAATATCCTCTTCTACTTTTGAATCCACCGACACTAGAGCTATCTCCTTCTCTAGAAGCACATCTCCCATCAAATCTCTCTGCACAGATGCCAGTACTCCAAACTCCTCTATAATATACTTTGGGTCATAGTATTCCTGATAATCTACATAATAGGAAAATCCTGCAAAATAACCGATTACTAACACAAGAATTGTTGTCAATATTCCTGCACCCGTCGTAGCACCGCCCCATATACGACTCTTCTTATGCGCCTCTAATTCAATTACCTTCTTATGCAATAAAATCCCTGTAGCAATAAGCGGCAATGCCAAAAGAATTAACCACAGCGCATTCTGCCAAATAGCATATAACAGCTCTCTCCAATAATTTGTTAACGCAGACTCTCCTGCATTAATAGCTGCCGCCATTAACAAAGGCTGGGTAAAGATTCTCATATAGATTAACTGACTTGCAAATATCAGGAAATTCACCGCCTGAATAACCCACAACACGACCTTATTCGTTATTCTCTTTCCAATTGTAATCAACAGACATTCAATACCTGCCACCAAAATAACAATCGGAAATGCCAAAAGCGGATTCATCCCCTGTAATCCTGCAACTCCTATATGATATATAATTTCCATAAAAACTAACGAAATTGCTAATACTATAAATAACATGCTACACTACCTTTCCTTCATCCCCTATAATAAGCTATAAATCTCCTTTTTACCATTTAACATAATAGCACTATTTGTCGAAGAAATAAAGAATATCGCATCAATATTTACATTGTTCTTATTTCTATGCTAAGATAACCATAATGCTGATTTTAAAGCATTCAGGAAAGGAGACACAGACCATGACATCAGCTATATCCAAACAACATTCTAATCGTATCGTATATATAGATATGCTTCGGCTTATCTCCTGTTTCATGATTATCTGTGTTCACATATCTGCTCTTAACTGGGAGGATGTTTCTGTCTCTTCCAGCCAATGGCAGACCATGAATTTTTTTGATTGCATTTCGGTTTTAGGAGTTCCCCTCTTTTTTATGATAAGCGGTGCTGTTTTTCTCAGAAATGATTACGAATTAAGTATGAAACAGCTCTATCTGCAAAAGATTCTGAAGCTGTTTCTCACATATCATATATGGCTTTTGTTCTATAATAGTCTGCCTTTTTTAAGCGGAGAACTGGCTGTAGATTTTGTAACATTAAAAGACGAATTATTCTTAAAAACCTTGCTTGGCAAAGGCATTTATCATTTATGGTTTTTAGCTGAACTGGTGATTTTATATATTATCAGCCCTATTTTAAAGGCAGCATTCCGCGAAAAGAGTATTTGCAGATATTTTCTTGTTATTTTTGCAATAACAGGTGCCTTCCTGCCAACAACCTTTGCCTATAATTATCCTTATCGGACCATTGTGGAAAGCTACTATGACCGCACCTCACTTGTAATGCTGACAGGCTACATCGGTTACTTTGTCCTTGGACACTATCTGCACTCCCATGTAACAAAGCCGCTACGCAAGAAAACATTATGCGGACTGGCTGTTACAGCTATATTATGTATGCTGATTGTAATTCTGGCTTGCAGTGCGGATGCCATTACAAAGGATAAGGCTTCTACAATCTTAAACACACCTTTGATGCTGCCACAGTTTATCGCATGCAGCTGTATCTATCTGATTGTTAAGAACTGCTGTCAGTCTATATCTGCAAGGTGGACATCCCATATAATATCCTTATCTAAGTACACTATGGGAATTTATTTGTTACATCCCTTTGTAATTAAGCTTTTGGCGTATTTTGGAGCCTCAACGCTCCTCATACATCCGATAATCATGATACCAGTACTCACGATTATCGTATTTATAATTTGTCTTGTTATCGTTAGAGTCCTATATTTTATACCAATTCTAAACAAATGGCTTTTATAAGACCAGTACACTTTGTCAATTTGATTTTATTGATAAAGTGTATTTTTTTATGCCATTCCCATTGTTTTTTCGTGATTTTTAACAGATTTTACACAAAGCTTTACAACTGTCTTGTCACTTGACCATACAAGTGCTATAATTCGTGTCATGTTAAAAACGCCTCCTAATGAGGCAAATCTCCAAAGAGGCCATAGAATCTTCCAGATTCATGGGATTCTTAGAAATTGAGAGGAATATTTATGTCTATACAAGCTGAAATTTCACAATTAAAGGTTGAAAAAAAAGCCGTGATACTGGCTCACTATTATGTTCCTGATGAGATTCAGGAAATCGCAGACTATATTGGTGATTCCTTCTATCTTAGCAAGGTAGCAACCACTGTAGATGCGGATATTATCGTATTTTGCGGCGTATCCTTCATGGGCGAAAGCGCTAAGATTTTGAATCCATCCAAGAAGGTTCTTATGCCTGATATGAGCGCTGACTGTCCTATGGCTCACATGGTAGATGTGGCTAAGATTGAAGAACTGAAAGCTCAGTATGACGACCTGGCAGTTGTATGCTACATTAACTCAACTGCTGCCATTAAGACCTATTCCGATGTATGTGTAACCTCTGCAAACGCAATCAAGATTGTAAAGAACATGCCTAATCAGCATATCTTCTTTATTCCAGATGGTAATCTGGGACGTTATGTTGCAGAACAGGTACCTGAAAAAACAGTGATTCTTAATACAGGCTACTGCCCGATACATAATGCTATGCCTAACGTTACAGCTGCCAAGGCGGCACACCCAGATGCAGAATTTGTTGTACATCCTGAATGTCAAAAGGCACTCTTAGATGAAGCAGATTACATCGGTAGTACCTCTGGAATTATTGATTACGTTAAAGCTAGTCCATGTCAGGAGTTTATTGTCGGAACAGAAATCGGCGTTATGTATGAGCTTAAAAAGCAGAACCCTGATAAGAAGTTCTATACTTTGACCGACAATCAGGTTTGTGCTGACATGAAACTTATTACCTTAGAAAAGGTAAGAGATGTATTACTTAACGAAACAAACGAGGTAACCGTATCAGACGAGCTTCGTAATGCAGCTCTTAAGCCATTAGAAAGAATGCTTGAGCTTGCAAAATAGTTTTTTATCCCAAATATAAAAAGCTATTTAAGAAAGGGATTTATCATGAAAACCGATATATTAATCGTTGGAAGCGGCTGTTCAGGCTTATACTGTGCCTTACAGCTTCCAAGAGACAAACAAATAGTCCTAATCACCAAGTCCGATGTGGAAAGCAGTGATTCCTATCTTGCACAGGGCGGTATCTGTATGCTTAGAGATGAGGATGATTATGACAGCTATTTTGAAGACACCATGAAGGCAGGTCATTATGAGAATGACAGGCATTCCGTAGATATTATGATTCGTTCTTCTCAGGACGTGATTCGTGATTTATTGTCCTATGGTGTTGATTTTCAAAGAGATGAAAATGGTGACCTCGCATTTACCAAGGAAGGCGCACACTCCGAAAAGCGAATCCTCTTCCATGCAGATATTACAGGTAAGGAAATTACCAGCAAATTATTGGCAAGAGTCCGCGAGCTTAACAATGTCACAATATTGGAGAATACAACTCTCCTTGATATTATTACAAACGATAATAACTGCTACGGCGGCATATTACAGCTTTCCGATGGCTCTATTGAGGCAATAGAAGCTAGTCAGACTGTTCTTGCAACTGGCGGAGTTGGTGGACTTTATCGCTATTCTACAAACTTCCGTCATTTAACAGGTGACGCATTAGCAATTGCCGTTAAGCATGGTATCGAATTAAAGGATGCCAATTATGTACAGATTCATCCTACAACCTTATATCATCCTAATACAAAGGAACGAAGCTTTTTGATATCCGAATCCGTTCGCGGAGAGGGTGCAAAGCTTTATGATAAGAACATGAACCGCTTTGTAGATGAGCTTCTGCCAAGAGATTTACTAACCAAGGCAATCCTTGCACAGATGGAGAAGGATGGTACCGACTATGTGTGGGAAGACCTTCGTACCATACCAGCGGAGGAGTTAGAAAGTCATTTTCCAAATATCGTTGCTCATTGTATGAAAATGGGTTACGACGTTACGAAGGAATGTATTCCTGTTGTTCCAGCCCAGCATTATTACATGGGGGGCATTAAGGTAAATGACATGAGCAAGACTTCCATGGAACATCTCTATGCCATTGGCGAAACTGCCTGCAACGGCGTTCACGGTAAGAACCGCCTTGCAAGTAATTCCTTACTGGAAAGCTTAGTATTTGCCAAGCGTGCAGCCAAGGATATTGCAGCAGATACAGTAGTTGCAGCTTCTGGCGATATTCAGATTAATCTGGAAAATTATCAGGATACAGAGGCGCTGGCTAACGAATACAGAGAAATAGCTTTAGAACAGATTAAATAATATATGATGCAAAAGGAGTTTTTATATGTACGATCAGGTTACTATGAAATTAAATGTTGAACCACTTATTTTAAGTGCTTTACGCGAAGATATTACAAGCGATGATGTATCTACAAACAGTGTTATGCCACACCCTCAGGCTGGTGAGGTTGACCTTATTTGTAAGCAGGATGGTATTATCTGCGGTCTTCAGGTATTTTCTGCTACATTCACACTTTTAGACCCCTCTACTAAGGTAGAGCTTTATGTACAGGACGGTGACGCTGTTAAGGCAGGTCAGCTTATGGCAAAGGTATACGGAGACATTCGTGTTCTCTTAAGCGGTGAGCGTACAGCCCTTAATTATTTACAGAGAATGAGCGGTATTGCAACTTATACTCATTCCGTTGCAGCATTATTAGAGGGTACTAAGACAAAGCTTTTAGATACCAGAAAGACTTCACCGAATAACCGTATTTTTGAAAAGTACGCTGTAAGAATCGGTGGCGGAAATAACCACAGATACAACCTTTCAGATGGTGTTTTATTAAAGGATAACCACATTGGTGCTGCTGGAAGCATTACAAAGGCAATTGCAATGGCAAAAGACTATGCTCCTTTTGTTCGCAAGATTGAGGTTGAGGTTGAAACTCTTGATATGGTAAAAGAAGCTGTAGAGGCAGGCGCTGATATCATTATGTTAGACAATATGAGCCATGAGGTAATGAAGGAAGCCATCGAATTCATTAACGGACGCGCTCAGGTAGAGGTTTCAGGTAATGTCACAAAGGAAAACATTGCAAAGCTTACTGACTTAGGTGTTGACTTCATCTCCAGCGGAGCATTGACACACTCTGCACCAATTATGGATATTTCTTTAAAGAATCTTCATGCTGTATAAGGTGCGATAGAATATTTAGAAAGGAACCATTGACATGCGTGGTGAGGAAAGAAGAAAACAAATCCTACAAATGATAGAACAAAGCCCTAACCCTATACCTGGACTTGCTCTAGCAAAGGATATGCAGGTTAGCCGACAGGTAATTGTTCAGGACATTGCCCTTCTACGTGCTAACGGAGTCAATATAATCTCTACCAACAGAGGCTATATTGTCCAAGGTAAGCCTTCTAAGGTTAGCCGCGTATTCAAGGTCATTCATTCCGATGAGGATGTGGAAACCGAGTTAAATCTATTTGTAGATTTCGGTGCTATTGTAGAGGATGTATTTGTATATCACAAGGTTTACGGTATCGTGCGTGCCGATATGGGTATCAAATCCCGTATGGATATACAGAACTATTTAAAAGATATTTCTTCTGGCAAGTCCAGCTTATTGAAGAATATTACCAGCAATTATCACTATCATACAATTATTGCCGATAATGAACGCATCTTAGATTTAATACAGGAAAAGCTACAGGAAAAGGGATTCCTTGCAAAGCTTCAGGACTACGAGCCTGTTGATTTTTGGAAGGATGCAAAATAACAAAAAGTGCTGACTTCATCATTTACATAGAAGCCAGCACTTTTTTATATATACGCTATCGCGCTCTCACAACCTTCTTAATCAAAGGTTACCGTATGTTTAATCACATAGCATCCTTCCTGTAGCTTTTCGCCCACTACATTAATATCACAGCTATCCTTATGCTTTTCGCTTAAGATTCTCTCAATACACCATGATTCATAGCTTCCATCTGCATACTCCTCACAGATTTCCTTCCATAAGGTTTCATCAGTAACTACATTTCTAAAAGTAATGGTATTGCTATTCTTATCTATCATTTGATTAAAGCAATCCTTATAATAATCGTCTATATTATCGATTACATCCTTGTAGGTATAGCCATAGTCACTAAGAGTATATACAACTGGCGGCTTTTCCTGTGGTTTCTGCTCTACAGGCTCCTTAATCAGCATCCTGTACTCCTGACCATTACATGCTGGCAGATATACTGACAATTCCTGTCTGATATGCGTAGTACGATAATCCTTATCCGAACCATTGAAATACAGATGCGTATTTGGGTCTGTATCATTCCAGGTCACATCTACATTGTAATATTCATCCTCCAGCTTAATGATATTCCATGCATGGGATTCTCCTGCATAGCCCGTACAGAAATAGCATGGAATACCTAATTTCTGCATCACATACTGGAACGCTCTTGCATAGCCCGCACATACCGTTTCTCCATTTACAAGCGCGCTATATGCTGTCTGATTCCATGCTGCCTTACTATCATATTCAATATTCTTCATCAAAGTATCATGCACATAAACTTCCTTGGCATACTTGGTAAGATACTTCTCTGAACCCTTTACAAGCTCCTCTGCTGCCGTCTCAAGCTCTGCTGCCCTCTGCTCCAGATTATTGGCAAGCTCATTATAAATCATAATAATCTCTGCAACCTGTCCTGAAGTTGTATACTGATAACCATATTCTGTAGCTACCCAGAAGAGTTCAGGATGGTCATTTACCACCGCCATAAAAGCATTTTTCAGCTGCTGACTATTCACCACTTCAACAGGTACAAAATACTTTGTCAAAGCCTTGCTATTGGCATAAATCTGACGATAAAGTGCCTTTCCTGTATCGCTTAACATATGATAATATGGGTACATTTCTTCATCAAAGGTTAAGCCTTCTCCAGTTTCACCATATCCAACACGCTTATAATTATCCTCAACAAATGTATCTTCCACCCATACACCCGTATTATCTACAGGTATATAGCAGCTTCTGTCTAACATTTCTCTTGGAATACTTAAATCCTCTATCTCTGGTACTACATACTGCTCCTTAGAATAATCCCTTACTATACCATTATCCTCAGGCACTACAACCACAACTGCCTGTGTTTCCTCTTCCACAGGCTCCTCTTCTACTATATTTTCTTCTGCACGAACATTGATGGACTCTCCTACCATACCTGAAAGCTCAGGATTAAAGTGGCAAATGCAAACAAAAAGAAGCACAAGCGCTAACAAGCCACCAATCCCGAATAGCAGTTTTTCTACTATACGCATATTGGTTCCTCCTTGAACAATTATCGCTTATACTCCCCGAATTAAGGTTACTCCATCCCTTATATCTTAAATTGTCTGTTTATTCTTATTATTTCCTTCAATTAACTAAATTATATCCTATATTGAAGGTCATGTCAAATGCCCCACAGCTATCCTCTAATAAAAAATTATATTTTTTAAAAATTTTTAAGTCCTTATTGCACTCTCCGTACACTAATTAATAGAACCAAATAATGTGCCTGCATTTCGACACTTCTTACTACTATAATTGGCACTCACAAGAAGGAGAGTATTATAATGATTAAGATTGTAATTTGTTTTGAAAATGAGATGCTTATGAAATATCTGGAGGATGAAATCAAGAGCTTTTTTGGAAGCCGCGGCGTTATTACAGAAATAATGTCGTATTCCAACGTCTCACGCTTATTGCATTTCCCAGTACACACAGATATTGTCTTATTTAACGCCGAGATGCAACATGGAACTGTTATTCAGGCAGTCGAGAGGCTTAAGCAGCTTAATAGGAATCTCGTTTCTATTGCAGCTAATTCCATGCCTGAGTTAAATTATGAACAGCTATTTCGCCTTCAGCCTTTATTTCTCTTAAATGAAACCTGTTCCAAAAATGCACTGCGTAATGTCATTTGCCGTGCCTACGAGATGGCAATGACAAATGCTGCTTATTTCAGCTACTATAAAAGACCAGAATATAAGAGAATATCTATTTCTGATATCATTTATTTCTACTCAGAAGCCCGAGTAATACATATTGTTACTGCGGATGGCGAAGACTGCTTTTATCATAAGCTGGATGAAATCGAAAAGATTCTTATTACCCGCGATTATCACTTTATGCGTATACACAAATCATTCCTGGTGAATCCTGCATACATAGAGCATTATGACCGCAAGACTATGCGCCTGATTACAGGCGAGGTGCTTCTTATCAGCGAATATAATCGTAAGCAGACAAATCAATATCTGAAAGGCTTCCTAGAGTTATCTGCAGATAAAATATAATTTATCTTTTCCTTTATTATAAAACTGCCGTACTTATGAAATCAATCATAGTACGGCAGTTATGTATATCACGGAAATATTATTCTGTTACAACTGCATCCTTGTATACCAATGCAAATGCATAGAACTTATTTGTTAAGAATGAAATTGTTTCAGCAGCTGTATCGAGATCATCTAAAACAATAACCTCTCCATCCTTGCTTACACATACCATCTTATACTCGCGATTTTCAGCTAAATACTCCTCTGGAATATTCAATACAAACATCGCAGGTGCTGCAGTCTCATATGTTAATTTACCATCAATCTTTACATTATAAGTTCTCGCAATGCTATAATCTGCTGCTGCCGCCTTTACAGCATCAACAAACATGCTACCCTGCATCATGTTAACAAGCTCTGCCTTATAGCCGCCCTCTGTTCCTACGATGTAGTTTACCTTATCACGACCAAGGAAAGAATATCTCTCTTTCTCATCCTCTGTAGTTGGTACCCATGGCTTTACCTTTTTGGTAGAGCTGCTTGTAGATGTTTGTGTTGCATTACCTGCACCGCTGTTAGAAGTTGCATTGTTATTATCAGAAGATGTGTTTTCATCATCAGGAGTTGTCTCTTCTTCCTCACCGAATACGAACTCACTAAAGTGTGTTACTGTGAAGGAAATTGTTCCATCTGCATTCTGTCTTACATCCAGATACTCTGATGAACCGTCTGCTGCATAATGAATAATACAAAGCTTATTGATATTAATTCCTTCTGGACATGGCATTGTTACAGTTACAGGAATATCAAGGTTACCAGGTGTTACACCCGCACCCTCTAAGTCCATGCTAAAGCAAATCGCATTGTTGAAACGGCTATGTGTAATTAAATCCTTCTGTGTCTCCTCATCAGGCTTAGACATATTGAAGGAAACCTCACCTGCCTGAGTTGCATTCAATGACGCACCTAATAAAGAAACCTTACTTGCATCAATACCTGTATCCTCTGCTACGTTTTTATTAGAAGTTACACCCAGCTTCTCCTCATACAATTCTTCCAGCTTCTCAATCTGAGACTGTGTCTCGTCATTTGTCTGCATTGCATACTGTAAGTTATTCTTAGAATCTGCAAACTCAGACTTTACGGCATCTGCTGCTGCCTTTACATCCTCTTTTGTTGAATCAGATGATAAACTATCTACCTGTGTAGATAATGCTGTATTTACCTCATCTACTGCTGCTGAAGCATCCAAGTATACTAACTCTGACTCTTCACTATGTGTAGCCTCTTCAATATTTTTACTGAGTGCTTTTACCTTCACTGCATAGGATTTACCCTCTGCCATTTTATTCACAAAATTTTCTGTTGGACTTGATGAATAATAACCGATTACAGGATTAGCAGCCCCATCTGTAACCTCATACAATCTTACCAAATAATCGCCTGCACCAGCAACAGCATCCCATGTAACCACACCAGCTTCTGTTTCACTCCACTTAATATTAGTTGGTGTTGCCAGTTGCTTGTCTGGTTTTACATAAGTATATACTTCTGTACATGTTGAAACGCAACCTGTCGTAAAGTCACCATCTTTTTCTTCACCATAAGGATACAGTTTAACTTCATATGTATAGTCTCCTGATTCCTCAATATCCCAGTGTGAATCTACACTTACAATTCCTGGAACCCATGCAGATGTTCCCCACCATCCAACAATTTCTGCTCCATTTTTAATGCGAATATCAATGGATATCTCTTGTACATTTGGATTATAAAACTCAAGCATTCCTGGAGTCTCATCACTCCATCCTAAATCTGTAGCAGCCTGTAGCTCTGTCTCAGGCACTGGCTCCCACTCTACTAATGCAGACTCATCACTACTAGAATACTTTGTCATATCTCCACTGATTGTCTGCACTGCTACTGAATAAGTTTTAGTATCTGTGTCTTCCATAGCATATTTTACGCTACATGAGTTTTCTGATACATTATACATCATTACTATATCCTGCGCTCCACCAGACACATCATATAACCAAACATTATATCCACTTGCACCCTCAACGGCATCCCAAGTTACTACACCATTTGTGTAGAATTTGATATTGCTTGGTGTTGCTATCTTTTCAGGACATGTATAGCTGAATTTTTCTGTTGATGCCTTATATTCACTTGATTCGCATGTTGTTACTGCTTCTCCATCCGTGAGTTCTCCCGACATGACATATAAGGTTACATAATAATCCGTTTCAAATTTCATATGCTGAGCAAAATAGGTTTCTACCTCCCAATTCCAACCCCAACTAGTATGAAAACTTGTATATGTCTGCCAAGAACCATCTGCCGAATATAATACTGCTATCAACCATACTTCCTCAGTATTAGGATTTTCATATGTGATACCAGTGTATCCTTCTGTCCATTTTACATTAGTTGGTGCTAATAAAGTAGATTCCTCTGCTAATAACATCGGAACATTTGCCAAATCCTCTTCTACTAAAAGCATAGGCACATATGCCAAATCTTCTTCTACCATTGTCTCTGTTGCTGCCTCTGTTACAGTTTCTGCTGTTTCCTCAGCTACTGTTTCCATTACAGCCTCTTCTGTTACGGCCTCTACTGTTTCCTCAACTACTGTCTCTGTTACAACTTCTTCTGTTGCCACTTCTGCTGTTTCTTCTACTACTGTCTCTGTAACAGCTTCTTCTGTTGCCGCTTCTGCTGTTTCTTCAACTATTGTCTCTGTTACAGTTTCTTCTGTTGCCGCTTCTGCTGTTTCTTCTACTACTGTCTCTGTAACAGCTTCTTCTGTTACGGCTTCTGCTATTTCCTCAGCAACTGTCGCCGCCTCAGATGTAGTCTCTACTGCTTGCTCCTCAATTCCAATTTCAGAAGCCTCTACTACTTCTGTGGAATTAGTTACCTCTTCTGCCAGTACAGTACAACACTGTCCTACCAGCATTACTGCAACACTAAGCATTGCAATAATTCTCTTACTTCTTCCCTTCATACACAATTTTTCTCCTTTGTAATATTATGTAAAACATACATTATTATTTTACGCTACTGTTAGTAGTATTGTCAATTAAATTGAGCGTATCTTTCGTGCAATTATATACTATTGTCAGTTTATTAATCATATAATTCCTTCCGTTTTGATTTAGAATTCTCTTTCACCTCTAAAAAAAGAGACATTGCCAAGCCATCTACTCAACAACATCTCTCATCAATTCTACTACTCTATGAAATTAAATATCAGCGCCCTGCTCTCTTAAATACTCAACGAAGTCGCCTACTGTCTTAACATTCTTCTCTAAATCTTCGTATGCTAATTCAACACCGAATTCCTCTTCAAATGCCATTACCATCTCTACTAAATCTATGGAGTCTACTCCTAAATCATCCTTAAATGATGAATCCTCATTAATTTCTACACCTGTTAAATGTAACTGTTCTTCAATAAGTTCAAATACTCTTTCCATTTTTACTCCTTTCATTCATCGTAGCTAATATTGCTCTGCTACGATAATAGCTATAGGCAGTATAGTATTATGCATACTATTTGTCAACTACTTTAAGAGATATTGATACACATCTCTTTTAGAAATTCCTCTATCCTTTGCGACCAACTTCATCGCTTCCTTATGCTCTACGCCTTTCTGCTCATAGATTTCCATATGCTCCTCAATAGAAATGCTCTGCCAGTCAGCCTCCTGCTCCTTCTTGAACTCCTGTAAACTCTTACCCTCCAGTACCAGTACATATTCGCCCCTTGGTTCCTCTGTCTGATACATGGCTAATGCATTCTCAAGAGTAGTCGGTAATACCGTTTCAAAACGCTTTGTCAGCTCTCTACACAAAGTAATACGTCTATTTCCTAATGCATCATATAGCTCCTGCAAAGTTCTTACCAAATGATGTGGGGCTTCGTAGAGAATAATCGTTCTGGACTCCTTCTTCAAATCCTCCAGAATATCTTTCTTTTCCTTCTTATCGGATGGCAGAAAGCCTTCAAAACAGAATCTTCTGGTGCTTAACCCTGACAACGTCAACGCCGTAATACACGCCGCAGGACCTGGAAGAGAAGTAACTACTATCCCTGCTTCATGACACATTGCCACCAGCACCTCACCTGGGTCAGAAATAGCTGGAGTTCCCGCATCTGTAATCAACGCAATATTTTTACCTGCCTGCATCTGTTCTATCAGATATTTTGCCTTTTCCACCTTATTATATTCATGATAACTTGTCATTGGTGTCTTAATTTCAAAATGATTTAATAACTTGATGCTATTTCTCGTATCCTCTGCCGCAATCAAATCTACAGTATCCAAGGTCTCTCTTACGCGAGGCGTCATATCATTCAAATTTCCTATTGGAGTTGCACATAAAAAAAGTTTTCCTGCCATTTTATAACCATGCCTTTCTAATACCCATAGATATCGTAAATCTCATCTGTATAAACATTAGGCTCCTTATATACAATCAAAGGCTTTTCCACCGTCAATCTCGACTTTCCGCCTCTACAGCCCTCTATTAACACCATATTCGGCTCCTTGTCCACATATGGGTATACCAGCTGCATACGCTTAGGCTCCAGCTTATACTTAGACATTGTTACAATAATCTCTGCCAATCGAAACGGTCTATGTACCATATAAAAGTTTCCACCAGGCTTCAAAAGCTTTGCTGCATTTGCAACTACATCCTCTAAGGTACACAATATCTCATGTCTTGCAATCGCTTTCGGACTATCAGGATTCTGAATCCCATGCTGACCAATCATATAAGGAGGATTACAGGTTATAACGTCAAAAGAAGCAGCCGAAAAAAATGTGCCTGCTTCCTTAATGTCACCCACAACGATATCAATTTTATCCTCTAAATGATTCAGACGAACACTGCGCATAGCCATGTCCGCACTTTCCTCCTGTATCTCAAGCCCTGTTAAGTGCGCTGCCTCAGTCTTCGCCTCCATCAGAATCGGTATAATCCCTGTACCAGTTCCCATATCTAATACAACACCGCCTGGCTTTACCCTCGCAAAGCCAGACAGCAACACTGCATCCATTCCAAAACAAAATTTTTCCGAATTCTGAATAATCTGATAACCATTCCTTTGCAGATTATCAATTCTTTCATTCTCCTTGAGCTTAATCGTCATTGAGTTTTGATCTTCCTTCCTGCTTCTCAAGCTTTTCAAGCTCCTTCAACTCAGCCGCAGTTATATCATCCTGCTTATCCTTACGATGTCTCTTCTTGAAACGAAGCTGCTCTACCTTATACTCTCTGATTTCTTTCTCATCATTTGTCTCTACAATTACTTTTACCAGCTGACGCAATACGTTTACACTATGCACTTCGCCACGCAAGCCATCATCTGTAGTTACATTATCTCCAACATTTGGAAGCTTCTTATTCAAATACTCGTAAGTTTCTTCCTCATGCTTCAGACAACACATCAAACGACCACATACACCCGAAATCTTTGTCGGATTCAAAGACAGATTCTGCTCCTTAGCCATCTTAATTGATACTGGCACAAACTCAGATAAATGTGTATGACAACACAACGGTCTGCCACATATACCAATACCACCTAATATCTTAGTCTCATCACGGACACCAATCTGACGAAGCTCGATACGAGTCTTGAACACAGCTGCCAAATCCTTTACAAGCTCTCTAAAGTCAATTCTACCATCTGCGGTAAAGTAGAATAAAACCTTATTATTATCAAAGGTATACTCTGCATCTATTAACTTCATTTCAAGGTTATGCTTCTTAATCTTCTCAAGACAAATCTTAAAAGCATCCTTTTCCTTTGCTTTGTTCGCCTTCTCCTGCTCATCATCCTTTGGTGTCGCTACACGAAGCACTGGCTTCAACGGCTGAATCACAGATTCATCCTCTACCTCACGAATATCGCCTACCACCGTTCCGTACTCTACACCTCTCGCAGTCTCAACAATAACATGGTCACCTTTCTTAATATCAAACTTCAGCGGGTCAAAGAAATATACCTTTCCTGCTGTTCTAAATCTTACGCCAATCACTTTAGTCATAATCTATCTACCTCACTCTATACTCTTAACATCGCTTCATCCAAAGACTACACAATGCCATCTGCTTATTATACTTCAAAATATTATGCACCCTTTAATTCCATGAACAAAAGCTCCATGGTCAAATCGAAGTTTACATTCGCCTTCAATCGGCTCCTTGCATGGTCTACGCTTTTTATCTTCTGCTCGAGCTGCTCATAGGAATTATCCTCTGCAACTCTCTGAATATCAGAAATATCTTCACGGAAAATAATATGCTGCACATTCTTACAAGACTTATATAGCAATACATCCCGATACCAGACAGTACATAAATCCAAATAATCACCTACATCCAGCTTTTCCTCAGAGATTTTCTTCACCGCTGCCACCATCTGATTCACTTCCATATCAGAAATGCTCTTTAAAACCGCTAATGCCTCTGATTTTAATGCATCAAATGCCTCATCCGTTGCAAGCTCTATTGCCCGTCCTACATTTCCTCTTGCAAAGGAAGCGCAAACACTTGCCCGATAATCAGGTATCTCTACCTTTTCCATCAAATGCTTCTTAATCAAATCACTGGCCACAGGCTTTATATTTAATGTAACACACCTACTCAATATTGTAGGTAATAAAATATCAATATTCGTAGTCAGAAGAAAAATCACAGCATATTCAGGCGGCTCCTCTAAGGTTTTTAAAAGTGCATTCTGTGCCTGAATGTTCATCTTCTCTGCTTCATCCATAATATAAATCTTATAAGCACTGCTATAGGGCTTAATGGCAATATCATTATTAATCTGCATTCTGACATTATCAACACTAATCACATTTGGCTTCTCATGCTCAATATAAATTACATCTGGATGATTTTTGTTCATCGCCTGCTTACAGGAACGACATTCATTGCATGGCTTACTACCTTCACTCTCGCACAAAAGCGCTCTTGCAAAGACATCCGCCACCATTTTCTTACCTGAAGACTTTTCTCCCTGTATAATATATGCATGTGAAATCTTTTGAAACTTCAACGCATTTTTCAAATTATTGGTCAAATGCTCCTGACCAATTACAGACTCCCAGTTTCTATCAAGTGCTTCTATCATTATACCTGCCCTTATCTATCATGTAATATCAGCAGCTTGCTTTATAATACTGTCTCATCC
Organism: Lachnospiraceae bacterium; assembly: GCA_017467805.1. Lineage (GTDB taxonomy): Bacteria > Bacillota > Clostridia > Lachnospirales > Lachnospiraceae > COE1. Next base: position 3,698 of record JAFUKJ010000005.1, on the reverse strand, counting down.
CACTTCTTACGTGAAAATATCCAGTAACAGACCTCTTATCTCGCCCACAACAGCTAATATCTTAATATTGTCCTTCTCATCTTTAACCAGTTCCTGCGCAAGCTCGTCCAGTTTCTCGTCCACCAGACGAATAATACCGTATACCCTATGACGACCTCTTCTATCAAGGAAGTTCTCTCTTGAAAACTTATGTGAACGATTTACGATTTCATTCATAAAATCTTTGATCAAAGACCTGTATCGACGCATATCCTTCACATCCATACGTTTTACAAGCTTGTCCCCCTGCATCACAATTTCCTGCATCATAAGATTCAGTCTCTCTGCAAGTCCTTCCTCAGCAATATTACTAGCCAGTACAAACTTAAAGGAACCATCTGCCTGCTGTACATTCTGCGCCTGCTCTGGCATTATCGCCTGTTGTACCTGATTCACCTTGATATCCATGATATCACACCCCTATTATCTCTTAGTAATCCGTTATTCCCATTTATTCTGCCACAAATAGAGAGTAATTATATTACTCCCTATCCAATAACTTCTATTATTATAATATATAACCTACATGAAAAACAATTATTTCATATTTGAAATATATTGTGTCACTTCCTGCAAACAATCACTTAGCTTGTTATTCACAAAACGTTTTTCTATCCCTGCGTCTCTTAATTTTTCCTCTGAGAAATCCTGATTATCTGCTATAAATCTTCTACACATCTCTTCAAACTTTGGCGATTTCTGCTTCTTCTCCCGAAACAAAGCTCTTGTCAGACGCACTCCGTCCTCTACCTCAATATATATTGGACAAACCTTGTCTTCACCAAAGTAATCTCTTATCATCACATATGATTCCAATGTACCGATAATCAGATAATCCTTATCTTCAAGATTAATCTGATCATCCTTTACCATATAATAGTACCACATTCCATGAACCGTCTGATATCCACGGCACTCAATAATTCGGTTCTCCTGCTTTAGACGTTCCAGTATATCAACATCTGTAAAGAAATACTCTATTCCGTCTTCTTCACCTTCTCTAATTGGACGTGTTGTGTACGGAACAATACGATTCAATTGAAGCCCCTTTTTCCTCAGGAGCTTCTTATATATAGTATCCTTTCCCGTAGAACTCTTACCCATTATACAGTAAATTCTGCCCATTCCAATCTCCGTTCTGTCTTCTCTTCTTCTGTATTAATTACTCTACCTCTATAATTCGAATCATATTCGTCTTTCCTGTAATCTTCAATGGAACTCCAGCTGTTAATACAACTCTGTCACCTGTCTTGATTAGACCTGCTTCCTTACTTACACGTACAGCCTCTTCAAACATCATCTCGGCAGTGTCATTCTCAGAAATCAGCATAGGAGTTACTCCCCATACCATACTAAGCTGACGATAAACTACCTCATCTGCTGTAATACCGATAATTGGACAAGCTGGTGTATAGGCAGCTACTCTGTTTGCAGTAAAGCCTGACATTGTCAATGCAATAATTGCTGATGCATCCAAATCAATCGCTGTAGAACAACATGCATGCGCAATAGCAGTTGTAATATCATCATTCTTCTCATCTGCTCTCTTATGAAGGCGGGAAACATAATCAATATCTGACTCAGTCTTCTCAGCAATCTTCACCATTGTCTGAACCGCTTCCACTGGATATGCACCTGCAGCACTTTCACCACTCAACATGATTGCAGATGTACCATCATAAATAGCATTTGCTACGTCTGTAACCTCTGCTCTGGTAGGTCTTGGATTCTTTATCATAGAATCTAACATCTGTGTCGCTGTAATAACAACCTTACCCTGCTTCATGGCTTCCTTAATCATCATCTTCTGAATAGAAGGAACCTCTTCTAAAGGAATCTCTACACCCATATCACCACGAGCTACCATAATACCATCAGAAACCTCTAAAATTTCCTTCAGATTATTGATACCCTGCATATTCTCTATCTTAGCAATAATTTTCATCTTACCGCCATTATCACTAATCAGCTTACGAACCTGCTCAATGTCTTCCTTACATCTTGTAAATGAAGCTGCAACATAATCATAACCCATTTTTACACCGAATAAGATATCCGACTCATCCTGTTCACTAATAAATGGCATAGATAAAATTGCGCCTGGCAAATTGATACCCTTATGATTAGAAACGTAACCTGAATTATTTACTGTACAGATAATATCTGTATCTGTAATTTCCTTTACAGTCATTCCAATTAAGCCATCATCAATCAGAATCGTATTACCAACCTCTACATCATTTCTAATATTCTTATAGGTAACTGAAGCTCTCTCCTTTGTACCCATCATATCTTCTATTGTTAATGCAAAAGTCTGTCCAGCCTCTAAGAATACCTTGCCTTCAGCAAAGTCTTTTAATCTAATCTCTGGTCCCTTAGTATCCAGCATTGTCGCTACAGGAATTCCTAACTCCTTTGCAATTCTAACAGTTCTTTTAAACTTTGCACCATGCTCTTCATAATCACCATGCGAAAAATTAAAACGTGCAACATTCATTCCCGCATGCATAAGCTCTCTTAACTTCTCTTCACTCTCTGAAGCAGGTCCAATTGTACAAATAATTTTGGTCTTTCTCATTTTTCTAATTAATCCTTTCTAAATGGTTATTTAGCCATCCTTTGTATTCCTATGCTTTTCGCACTCTTAATGTACCCCAATACCCCAAATTATTTCTGTCCCCTATCTCATTAAGCTTTCTGTCTCGATAAATCATTATAATAATTCACCATATATTTACATGCCTTAATCTGCTTAAATATCCTTTACATCTTACACTCATTTACTTTTCTTACGTGCAAAGTTTCAAGAGTCGAACAATACTTATCAGCAACTGTAACAATCCATGCCTCCCTACAAGCAGGTGGTATAATCGTCAAAGGCCACATATGTTTTTTTATAATGTCTACTTCTCTTTCTGTTAACACATACTCCTTCTGTGCATTTCGTAATGCACGTCCAGGATGATAAAATCCATGTAGCTTATGTGGCTTCCTATAATCCCCTATATGCCAATCATAAAGAAAATAATCATGTAAAAGTGCGCCTCTTACAAGCTCTCTCTCATTCTTGGTAATATGGAACCTTTCGTTTAATTTTAAACTCTGCATTGCAACACGAATACAATGCTCATGCACTGACACTGTACCATGCTGAATATGCTGCTTCGTCATCTGAAAATTCTCGGAATTCAAAATATCTTCAGCATATTCTCTTAACTTGTTTTCATACATAACCCAATTAACCCTCTAATACCATGCAATCAATATGTCAATTGCACATACATAGTTATTTTATCATATCTATAAAGAAAAAGGAATGTTGATTTACAACCTTTACTAATTCTAAACCACATTCTTTTTTAAAGAATTACCTTTTCTATTATTTTGCTACCATTTCTTCAATTTTAAAACGGATAAAATAACTATTCTCTCTTTCTTTCTCTGATGCTAATAGCTGATATATATCCAAATATTCAAATTCCTAAGATAAAGCATAATGTAACTTTACAGTCAAGCTCTTAATGCATTCTCATTGAATTAAATGTTTCTGTAGCAAAAAAGCACCATCCAAAATGATGATGCTTGAAATATCATGCTATTATAGAAAATAAAATAATGCCCAGAACCGGAATCGAACCAGTGACACGAGGATTTTCAGT
>JAFUKJ010000059.1 GCA_017467805.1 Lachnospiraceae bacterium | reverse complement strand
GAATCGTCTGGAGAAAATGAATGAGATGACAGATGAACTTGCAGGAACGGAAGAACAGATGAAACGCATTACAGGAAGAAATATGGCGATTACCAATACAGTTATTCTGATATTTGATTTGGTAATGCTGTTTACGGCTGCGGTACTGATGCAGAATGGAGTACTTGGTTTTGATGGTGTGTTGATTCCGACGATTGCTCTGATGAGTTCCTTCGGTCCTGTGGTTGCACTGGCAAGTCTTGGAAGTACCTTACAGAATACCTTTGCTGCAGGTAACAGAGTATTGGATATTTTGGAGGAAAGCCCTGTAGTTGAGGAAGTGAGCGGACAGGATGAGGTTACGTTTACAGGAGCGAAGGTGGAGAATGTTACCTTTGCTTATGGCGATGAACTGATTCTTGATGATGTGAGCTTAGATATTCATAAGGGTTCTGTAGTAGGAATTGTAGGTAAGAGCGGCAGTGGTAAGTCGACATTATTGAAGCTGTTGATGAGGTTCTGGAATGTGCAGAAGGGAAAGGTGCAGATTGCAGATACTGATGTAGACAAGATCAATACAAAGAACCTTCGTGATATGGAAAGCTTTATGACGCAGGAGACACATCTTTTTCATGATAGCATTCGTAATAATCTAAAGATAGCCAAGCTGGATGCAACGGATGAGGAGATTGTCGAGGCGTGCAAGAAGGCTTCTGTGCATGATTTTATCATGAGTCTGCCTCAGGGCTATGATACTGCAGTAGGTGAGCTTGGTGATACCTTATCGGGCGGTGAAAGACAAAGACTGGGGTTGGCAAGAGTATTCCTGCACGATGCACCATTTGTGTTATTGGATGAACCGACCAGCAATCTTGATAGCCTGAATGAGGCAGTGATTCTAAAGTCTCTCAAGGAAGAGAGCAAGGATAAGACCATTGCACTGGTATCTCATAGAGAATCTACTATGCGTATAGCGGATGTAGTTTATTCGGTAGAGGCACTTTCGGGGACGGGAAGAATGAGCTAAAGAAAATGGATTTCTGAGTGAAAACTTGGGAATCCTATTTTTTTGTTGGAAAAATTTCTCATTTGATACTTGACAGAGATATAGGTGAGTGCTAGACTAATGGAGGTTAGAGACAACTAATTTTGCCTGTGATTTTAGGAGGCCAGTGTGAAAATGAATTTAACAGAAGCACAATTAGGAGAAGAGTATATTGTCAAAGAGATACTTACAGATGACGAGGAATTAGACGCATTTCTCTTTACGTTAGGTTGCTATAGCGGAGAGCCAATTACCGTGGTATCACGTAAGAAGGATAACTGTGTAGTATCGATTAAAGATGGTAGATATACCATTGATAATCAGTTGGCAGAGGCTATTTTTGTATAATTTAAGAAGATATTGTGGTGAGGTGTCACCACATATTTTTGGGTGTGTGGTTAGTGAACACTATCCAAGATTAGATGTCTGTGATTATTGTTTTAGATGTATTTTTTTAAGAGGAGGACTATAAATGAGAATTGCGTTAGCAGGTAATCCAAACAGTGGTAAGACCACTATGTACAATGCGCTCACTGGTAAGAATGAGCATGTTGGTAACTGGGCAGGTGTAACAGTAGATAAGAGAGAGTGCCCAATTAAGAAGAATCTTTGTGTAGGAGCAGAGGAGTTAATCGCGGTAGATTTGCCGGGTGCATATTCTATGTCACCATTCACATCTGAGGAGAGCATCACAAGCGGATATGTTAAGAATGAGAATCCTGATGTTATCATCAATATTGTGGATGCAACAAACTTAAGCCGTAGCTTATTCTTTACAACTCAGTTGTTAGAATTAGGTATTCCAGTTGTTGTAGCTTTGAATAAGAGCGATGTAAATGCTAAGAAGGAAACAAAGATTGATTCAGCAGCATTGTCAGCTAAGCTTGGATGTCCTGTTGTTGATACAGTTTCTATTTCTGCAAATGATAATGGTCTTGCAGAGGTTGTAAAGGCAGCTGTTGCAGTAAAGGGCCAAGGTCAGAAGGCTCCATATGAACAGGGAGATATTGATTTAACTGACAAGGCAGCAGTAGAGGCAGCAGATAGAAAGCGTTATGAGTTTGTAAATAAGATTGTTAAGGAAGTTGAGACACGTAAGGTTTTAACAAAGGAAACAAATGTACAGGATAAGATTGATGCGATTGTAACACATCCATTTTTAGGATTGGTGATTTTTGGTCTCGTTATGTGGGCTGTGTTCTTTATCTCACAGTCAACAGTAGGTACATGGATTGCAGACTGGTTAGTAGGCTGGATTGAGACCTTCCAGGAGTGGGTAGCAGGCTTGGTTGAGGGTGCAAATCCTTTCTTACAGTCACTTTTAGTTGACGGTATTATCGGTGGTGTTGGTGCTGTAGTGGGCTTCCTTCCACTGGTTATGGTTATGTATTTCTTAATCGCGTTATTAGAGGATTGCGGTTATATGGCAAGAGCGACAGTTGTATTAGACCCTATCTTCAAGAGAGTTGGTCTTTCAGGTAAGTCAATCATCCCTATGGTAATCGGTGTTGGTTGTGCAATTCCTGGTGTTATGGCTTGCCGTACTATTCGTAATGAAAGAGAGCGTAGAACAACAGCTATGCTGACACCTTTCATGCCATGTGGTGCAAAGGTTCCTGTTATTACTCTTTTTGCAGGTTCTTTCTTTGGAGGAGCAGCATGGGTAACAACATTAATGTATTTCTCAGGTATTGTATTGATTTTATTAGGTGCTTTATTAGTAAAGAAGATTACAGGACAGAAGTACAGAAAGTCATTCTTCATTATTGAGCTTCCTGAATATAAGGGACCAAGCTTAAAGAGAGCTTGCATCTCTATGTTAGAGAGAGGTAAGGCATATATTATCAAGGCTGGTACGATCATCCTTGTATGTAACACAGTAGTTCAGGTTATGCAGTCCTTCAACTGGAGCTTCCAGCTTGTAGAAGAGGGTATGGAGAACACATCTATTCTTGCTTCTATTGCATCACCAATCGCTGCATTGTTGGTTCCAATCGTAGGAGTCGCAGCATGGCAGTTGGCAGCGGCAGCAGTTACAGGTTTCATTGCCAAGGAGAACGTTGTTGCTACATTGGCAGTTTGCTATGCGATTACAGATTTTATTGATACAGAAGAGATGGCATTGTTTGCAGGTGCAGATACAAACGTAGTAGTGGCTACTATGGGTATTACAAAGGTTGCAGCATTAGCTTACTTAATGTTTAACTTGTTTACACCACCTTGTTTCGCAGCACTTGGTGCTATGAACTCAGAGATGCAGGATAAGAAATGGTTCTGGGCAGGTGTTGCATTGCAGTTTGCAACAGGCTTTACTGTAGCATTCCTTGTATACCAGATTGGTACTTTGATTACAACTGGTGCACTTGGAGCAGGATTTGTACCTGGTTTAATTGCAGTTATTGTATTTGTGGCAATCTTAGTATTTATTATTCAGAGAAATAATAAGAAGTTTGCAACAGAGTATGCATTAAACAAATAATGTTTAACAAACAAGTAATTCATACATATAGTTATTAAGTTTATTAGGAGTTATCAGTATGGCAGATTTTATTGTTGTCGTAGTTCTGCTTGTGGTATTAGGAGCAGCGATTCTATACATTAAGAGAGAGAAGAAAAAGGGCGTTAAGTGTATCGGTTGTCCTGCAGCAGGCAAATGCGCAGGGAATTGTGGCGGCCATGCTGAAAATAAAGTGATATAATTAATGTTTATTTGTGTAAGCAAAGTATTTTGAATAAAGATTACTCAAAGAGTAGAGTATGTTGAAAAAACATATTCTACTCTTTTTTTAATTTGTCATAAGTAATTTTGAGTTAAGTTTAAATAGTGTAGCAATTGTATGTTGAGCATGTAAAATTGAAAAAAAATATCAATTATGGTTGACATAATATTAAAGTTATGTTAACTTACTTTTGTAAGGGGAATCTAACTAAAAAGATATATATATAACTTTTGTTTGTCGCGCGCAATGCTTGATAGTGGTGACGAATAAAATAAATATATGTTGACATTTGGATAAGGTTCTTTTTTTTGTGTCAATAGGGAATGGCAAAGTTAGTATGCATACAGTCTTTGGAGAGGGACTATAAAAAATACTACAATTCTTAGGAGGATATGATTGGTGGATACACTACAATCATACAAAGATAAATGAAAAATATAGTTAAAGCAGACATGTATCATCTTCTTAGAAGTAGAGTGTTTTACATAACTGTTGGAATAGGAATTTTGATTTGCACCATGATGAATTTATCAGGAAGTACACTGGTTATAATGGGAGGAGAGGAGTTTCCGCCAATAATAGATATGAGTGGTGGGGCCTATAGTATTTATTTTTCAATAGGTACAGCTAAGAATATCATGTTGTTTTTGTTACCAATTTATATGTGTATCCTTAATAAAGATTTTTCGGAAAAAATAATTCTTAATATTTTAGCAAGAAAGATAAAAAAAATAACATATTTTGTGGCTAAAGTTGTTTCGACTTGTATAGTGAGTGTTTTGGTTTACGCAATAATTTATTTTATTCCAATGTTTGTTGTTGCCGCAGTTAGAGGTTGGGGATTACAAGAGCCATTCATAATTTATTTTAGAAGACTAATTATTACAGTTTTATGTCAAATGATAGTTGCTTGTGTGATGGGGAGTTTGGCGTTCTATCTGAATTTGCTAATACAAAAAGCGAGTGTATTTGTAACGATTTATATTTGTGCAATATTTGTTAGTGGAAACTTATATTTGATTTCACAGAATACGGAGAATTTTTTCTTGCATTCAGAAATTTATTTAGAACATTGGATGTTGGCAAGTGTTAATAATCAATTGTTTTCAGGTGGTGATTATCTCACGATGATGTTGGTTCTCAGTATATGGTTTTTAATACCTGGTATTATATCATATCAAATATTTATGAGCAGGGATATTGTTTGACGGTGAAGGAGAAATCTATGGATCAAATTGTGATATGTAAAGATTTAACTAAGAAGTATGGAAATAACAAGGTCATAGATAACCTTTCTATGGAAGTATATAAAGGAGATATTTATGGATTAATAGGTGTAAATGGAGCTGGTAAGACGACATTGTTGAAGTCGATATTGAGTATTATAAATGTTGATTCAGGAAAAATAAGTTTGGATGCAGAAATCATAAATAATAATAATATAGGCTCTATGATAGACGCTCCTGCTTTTTTTGGAGAGTTAACAGCAGAGCAAAATCTGGAATATTATCGCATAATGTTTGGAAGAGATGAAAACATTTCTGTGAAAGCATTGTTGGAAATTGTGGGATTGAAAACTAACTCTAAAATTTCTTTTAAAAAGTTTTCTATGGGGATGAAGCAAAGGTTGGGGATTGCTTTGGCAATCATGGATAATCCTTCCTTGGTTGTTCTGGATGAACCATTAAATGGACTTGATCCATTAGGAATAGTGGAAATTAGAGAATTAATCATAAAACTTAATCGCGAAAGAGGAATAACTTTTATGATATCAAGTCATAATTTGCCAGAACTTGAATTGACAGCTAATAGATTTGGGATTATGCATAAAGGAAAAATACGGAAAGATATAAGTAGTGAGCAATTGAAAGAAATATGCAGAAATGGTCACAAAATTATATTAGAAAAAGATATAGATATAAGTTCTTTTCAGTATGAAGATATTTTGATATGCGGAAATGAAATAATCTGTACAGGAAATGTTTTATTAGAAGAGGTGAAGAATGAGATAGAGAGGAAAGGATTTAAGGTAAAGAGTGTTGTTGAGTATGAGTTGAGTTTAGAGGATTATTTTAGAATTTGTATTATGGAGGATGAAGAATGAAAACGTACAAGATGTCAATATACAATATATATGAGTGGAATGAAGAAGTTGTTGCAATATATAATACGTATTCTGGTGGGGTTGTGCCTTAGATAAAGATTTTACGAAAAGATTCAAAGCATTATATGAAAAAAAAGAGTTTAATCACGATGAAGATGCGGAATTGGTAGATGGATTATTACAAGGTTCGATGGCAGTAGAAAGTGATGTAGACGAAACTAGAGTTGTTCTTGTTCAGAGTAATTTGGCGAGATATGGCAGTAATATGGCAGCATTTACTATAGCACCAACTTTAGAGTGTAACTTTCGATGTCCGTATTGTTATGAAGTAGGTAAAAGATATAATACGATGACAGAGGAAGTAATAGAGAATACGATTAAATTTATTAATGAACAATCAAAGGACATGGCAAAGATTAGTATAGCATGGTATGGTGGAGAACCCTTACTGCGCATAGATTTAATTGAAAAGATAACACAGGGTATAGAAAATGTAGAAAAGTATTCAGCGAATATAGTTACTAATGGATATTATTTAACAGAAGAAAATGCTAAAAAATTAAAAGAGCTTCATGTAAAATACGCACAAGTTACAATAGATGGTCCGCCAGATATACATAATACCCGTAGATGTCTTCCGACTGGTGCTGATACATTTTTTGTTATTATGGAAAATATTAGAAAAGCAGCAGAACATATATTTATCGCAATTAGAATAAATGTAGATAAAACAAATATGCAAAGAGTTGATGAAATATTAGATTATTTGATTGAATATGGATTGCAGGATAAAGTTGGTGTATACCTAGCGCCTGTTGATGCTATTAATGATGGTTGTCATGCGCCTAGCTGCTTTACTGATTCGGAGTTTGCGACAGAACAGATTAATTTTGCGGCAAGAAATATGAAAAGAGGGTTTAATTTTTTGGAATTGCCACATTTTAATCCAGCAATGTGTGGAGCGGTGTCACCGCATTCATATGTTATAGATCCTTTAGGGGATTTATATAAGTGTTGGGATCATATTGGCTATAAAGAGGAATCATTCGGCAATATTGCTGATGAAAATATTAATGTAAAGCAGAGTAATTATTTAAAGTGGATTGATTATGATGTTTTTCAATATGAAGATTGTAAAGGTTGTAATATTCTACCTATTTGCATGGGTGGATGTCCGTTTAAAAATATTAAAAAGGGTGAGATGCAATGTGGTGCGACCAAGTACAATGCGACAGATATGATGAGGTTATTAAGAGAGATGACGGAAATGTATATCAATAAAGAATGCGGGTAAATATATATGATTAAATATTTTTGGAATTGTGATAGTTCATACAAGGTAAAAATCATATTTTATTATGGTATGCAGTTATTGGATGCAATATTATCGGTTGTAATGGTAGTGATTTGTGGACAATTTCTTGATAGATTAATCGAAGGTGATATACCAACAGTCAAATATCTTATGTTTATATTCATAGTGATATGTTTGATTCAGCTTTTACTAGGATATATGTCAGAAAGATTATATACACGATTACAGGTTACGCTGGGAAACAAAGCTATGCTAGATGTTATTTTTCATATAAATGATTCAAAAAAATTTATATGTGGTCGGGTAGATAATATTGCTGAGGTTAAAAAAATAAATAATGATGCTAATGCAGTAATTATTTTTGGACTCTCACAAATAAGTAAATTGATTAATTCATTAGTGGAGTTTTTGTTGTCACTTGTTTTTTTGATAGTGATCTTTCCCAAGGGACTTTATGCTATTGGGATTTTATTTGCGCTGTATGTCGTAGTATATTTCTCGGTTCGAAAAATTTATTATACGAGAGGATACGAATTTAAAGAAGAACAATTAAAATATTTTTCTAATATGTTTGAACAGCTGAATAATTCTAAAATTATGCACTTATTCAGTTTGTATGACTTTTTTAAATCGAGAATGAATGGCGCCTATGTGAAGCTGAAAACATCTGCTCTCAAATTACAACAGGTATCTTATCTTTTTACAAGTATTGGTGCGATTGTAAAGGTTGTTGGAAATCTGATGCTATATTTACTTTGTGGAATTGCAGTTATTGAAGGAGATATAACAATAGGTTCTTTTACAATTGTAGTATCTATGTTTGATGTAATACTAGGTACTTGTATGGGGATTTTTGAGATAGGTAAAGGGTATGAAGAAACAAGGATATCATATAATCGTTTAATGGATTTGATGAATATACCAAGAATTCAGTATGGTAATTTAAATATTCAAGAAAGTGTTGAAGAGATATCAGTTTGTGACCTAAAGGTAAGTTATGAGGATGTGACCTTATTGAAGGGGTTCAATGCAAACTTCAAAAAGGGAAATATTTATTGTGTATTAGGTAGAAATGGTATTGGGAAGACGACATTATTTGAATGCATGTTAGGGTTGAAGCTAGATGAGCAACAAGGTGATATAATTTATAATGGAATCAGTATTAAAGATATAGATATGCGGAAGTTTCGAATACAGCATGTTTCATACGTTGAACAATTTACCCAAATTATTAATGGAACTTTCAAAGATAATATTGATTTATTAGGAACCTGTGAGATGACAAGTGAATTGATAAATACTTTATTTGAACAAAAATTCATAAATGAGCAAAGTGACAAAATATATGTTGATGATGGAGTGGGATTATCTGGTGGTGAAAGACAAAAAATAGGTTTGTTAAGAGGGTTAAATTGTTGCAAAGAAATTGTATTATTGGACGAGCCATCGGCTTCGCTTGATAGTGATACAACTGAAAGGTTATTTTCTTATTTAACCGCTGCTAAGAAAGACAAAATAATAATTATTATATCACATGATGAAAAAATTATACCGCTATGTGATGAAGTAATTCGTATTATATAAACGCAATTCGAAGTGCGTGGTTGTTTGGACAGTAATATCTAAGTAATTAGAATTATTGATATAAATATGGCGGGAGGTGAGAGAATGAATTGGCTAAAGTTACCTAATGTTAAGGCAGATGCAAATGGTTGTGGTGTAAGAATTTGCTGGTCAAGAGGTGAGGAGAGTTTTTGTGGTATTAATATTTGCGCAAATAGATTTTGTATTGTGAATTATTAATACCAGAATTAAGACTATGATTTTAGGAGGTGAGTGAAATGAATTGGTTAAAGATGCCAACTGTTATGTCGAATGCTAGCTGTACATGTATGGGAGCAAAGTGTCAGGGACGTGATGCTGCTATCAGAAAAGTAGGATGTGGTGTACATGCAGGTTATACAGCAGGATTTTGCCTTATTAATTTCTTCTAAGAATTAAGGTGATAATTTAGGTGGGGGCAAATCAAATAGCCCCCTTTTTCATTATATATTAGAAAGAGGAAGAATATGAATAAGTATTTGGAATATGGGATTATAGGTATTATATGCGTGATGATTGTTTGGGGAGGAATATATTTATTATTGGATTTGAATTTGGAAATAAATCAATATGATTTAGAAATAGAAAAGAAAAATATGGATTTTGAAGATTTTACAATAGATATTTATGAAGAAGAGGCAGCCATATGTGCATTTAATTATTATCTGTACGAAAATGATTATTCGAAGGCAGTAAGTGAATTTGAAACCTTTTATTCACCTGTTGAAATAGATATATATAAGGAAAAAATTATCGAATACGAAGAAATATTAGAAAAAGTAAGTGCGTATGATTATCGCAATCTCTCTTATCAGCAGCAAATTACATATGATGTTATTCAAAAATATTATTCGGATGCAATATTAGGAGCGCAATACTATTATAATCAAGAGGTGTTAGGGCCTATAAGTGGAGTGCATATTCAGTTACCTGTATTAATAGAACAACTGCCTGTTACAGAGGAGAATGAGTTAGAAATCTATTTTGCTGCAATAGAGAATATACCGACATATTTTGAAGCAATTATAGAATTTGAAAAAGAAAAATATGAAAATAATACGTTTATGCAACCTCAAGTAAAAGAGATGGTTGTCGAACAAATAGAGCAAATGTTGAAAACGGATTTATATACAATCTTTGTTGAAAGCTTCAATAGAAGAATTCAATTGAATCAAGATGTAGATATAGAGGCGTACACTGAAAAAAATAATAAGTATTATGAGATGATTGTTGTTCCGGCATATAATTATCTTTTGGAAGAACTTCAGATGATAGATTTGAAAGGGACATCAGTATATGATGTATACGATTCGGGATATTATGAGTATTTGTTGAATACAAATGTAGGTACAGATATGACCGCGGAGTCTCTTGTTGATATGATTAAAAATAATCAAAAAAAATACTGGGAAAATATGGGGAATATTCAAGACAAATATGGAGCGTGCCTAAATAATGTTTTTAAAATGCCAAGTATCATTTCTGATAGTAGGGATACGTTAAAGATTTTAGAAAATAAAATAAGTAAAGATTTTTATGATTTAGATAAAGATATTCAATACAGAGTGGAAACAATTCCAGAGGAAATGCAAGGCATGATGACGGATGCTTATTATATATCATCTACAAAAGATGCGGGTTCTATTTATTTAAATGACAAAGAAGTTGACATATTCTTGTTCAGTACCGTAGCGCATGAGGGATTCCCAGGACATTTGTATCAAGCTAATTTTTCGGAAAAGATGATTAATAACAAGTTACGACGCTATTTGTCATATGATGGCTTCACGGAGGGCTGGGGCACCTATGCAGAGATGTTGAGTTTCAAATATTATAGTGCAGATGATATGCTGGTATCTTATTTAACAGATATGAAACTTCTGGACTTGAGTATATATGCAATGATTGATTTGGGGGTCAATTATTTGAAGTGGACGGAAGTAGAGGTGGCTGATTATTTGAGTTCATATACAGAAGTAAATGATGATGTGGTAAGAGAAATGATGGCAATCGTAAAAGGAGAACCTACTTACTATCTGACTTATTATATAGGTTATGTAGAGATAATGAACATATTGGAGGAAGAATGTAAGGAAGAAGCATTCGAGTATAAAAAGTTCCATCACGATTTGTTAAGTATTGGCTCGACACATTTTGATATTGTCAAGAAATATATGAGTTATTAATAATGAAAATAAAAAATGAAAGATTCGAAAGTGGCGGTGAAAAGTTTTTTTAGGCAGTTCACCGCCGTTTTAATTTTTTTGAGTGCACGAAGTATGTGTTTTTTCTAATAGATTGTGCTTTTTTGAAAAGTCACATTTCTTGAAACACCTTGCATAATGGTAGGCAATGGTATTCGATAAAGAAGGATTGATTTGCGATGCATTCCTAACACACCCGAAATAGTTGAAAAGTGCAAGCTTTTATGATAGGATACAAGATGTATACAAATGTCTAAAAGGCGTAGAGCCGTTAATATAGGAGGTCAAATCCTCTGCTCCCGCAGGAACACATGCTATGCAGGCATAGCAGGGCATTTTGACTCCGACAAAACAAGGAGGATTACAACGATGGAAGCTTACAAGCAGGAATTTATCGAGTTTATGGTTGAGAGTGATGTACTCAAGTTTGGCGAATTTACATTAAAGAGTGGACGTAAGTCACCTTTCTTTATGAATGCAGGTGCGTATGTAACAGGTAGCCAGTTGATGAGACTTGGCGAGTATTATGCTAAGGCAATTCATGACAATTATGGTGATGATTTTGATGTATTATTTGGACCAGCATACAAAGGTATTCCGATTAGTGTTGTAACAGCAGTTGCATACAGCCAGTTATATGGTAAGGAGATTCGTTACTGCTCAGACCGTAAGGAAGAGAAGGATCACGGTGCAGATAAGGGAAGCTTCCTTGGAAGTACATTGAAGGATGGCGACAGAGTCGTTATGATCGAGGATGTTACTACATCAGGAAAGTCTATGGAAGAGACAGTTCCAAAGGTAAAGGGTGCTGCTAATGTTGAGATCGTGGGACTTATGGTTTCATTAAATCGTATGGAAGTAGGTCTTGGCGGAGTTAAGAGTGCATTAGATGAGATTAAGGAGACTTATGGCTTCGATGCACGTGCTATTGTTACTATGGAAGAGGTAGTAGAGCACTTATATAATAAGGAATGCCAGGGTAAGGTAGTAATTGACGATAAGATGAAGGAAGCAATTGATGCTTACTATGCACAGTATGGTGCAAAATAATTAACGAGGTGACTACATGGAAGAGAGATTATACAAGTCAATGGGACGCTCAGGCGCACTTTCAATTGTAGTAGGTATTGTGTCAATTGTAGTTGGTGTAGCAGCCGGAGTGTTAATGGTAATTAACGGCGCAAGATTATTAGCAAACAGATCAAAGATTTTATTTTAAGAGTAGAGGGTGGACATTTTTTGGAAATGTCCATCCTTTATGTGAGGTTAAGGATGAGTCGTAGAGTGGGATATAAGTTTACTAACAAGAAGAATCCGACAAAGGGTATCGCATCATTTTTGCTTGGAGTGATAGCGCTAGGTTCTTTGGTTTTTGCAATTTATTTAACATTTAAGAATCAGGGAGTGGCACCGTTACAATATGCGATTGCGGTTATACTTAGTATAGTTATGGCGATTGCAGGATTGGTATGCGGTATTATGGCATGCTTGGAGAAGGACATCTTTAAGCTGTTTCCTGTGGTTGGTATTATTTTGAATGTGTTGTCGTTATTAATTGGTGGTTTTATTTTGTACATGGGTTTGTCCGTAATGTAATAGGAGTAGAATATGAGTTTATTGGATGAAAGATATGAGTTGTCCTTAGAGAGAATGAAGGACATGGTAGAGGTGCAGGAGGTTGCACCAAAGTATCAGGAGTATTTTAAGCAGGCGGCTGAGTTAATTTGCCTGATTACAGATGCATATGATAAGGTGCAGTCAGGCTGGATGAAGTCGGCAGCGATTGAGGAATTAAGAGAGTTAAACCAGAAGCTTTATCAGGATATTTTAGGCGAGAATTACGAGAAGAGCTATGCGAATCCTACCTTTACAGCAGAGCAGTTTGGCTTGGATATGGGACGATTACTGTCATTTCTGATGGCAGAGCTTCGTGCGATGATTCCGTTTGCATTTGAGGGCTTGTTAGAGGAGCTTTTGATTCGAATGGAGCTGTTATTGGAGGTATATGGCGCATTTAGTTATGCTTGTTCTGAAGGTCAGGAGGCACCTGATACTAAGGAACTTCAGGAGAGCCTGTATTGGTTCGTGAGTGATTATTCTGAACCTGCGGCAGCCTGGAGAGTAAAGACACAGGTAGATGCAACAGAGGATTTTGCAGTTCGAATTATTATGGACAATGATTTGAATGACTTACGTTACTTATATCAGTATGGTGAGTACATTTCAGAGGATATTGAGAAGATGGCGGATTACTTGAACTCGCTTCCACAGGAACGTGTTCAGATGATGGCAGATACCTATACAGAAGGCTATCGAATTGGCTTTGTGAAGGATGGCAAGCCTCTTCATTTGAAGGAAACAGTTGATGTGCGTTATGTTGCGGGCTTTGAGAGAATGATGAAGGCTGCAATTGCTAATTTCGAGAAGATGGGCTTGAAGCCAACTATATACAGAGCGGCAGCAAGTATTTTCCATAAGAAGGGCAATTTCAAGATTGGTTATTATGGAGCGATTGCCAATAAGCAGTTTGAGTATGACCATAAGGATGATATTGCACTGTTCCTGGATAAGAAGCTTGTGCAGAGAAAGCTTGAGGTACTTCGTCAGGCATATGAGGAGAATAAGGAAGCAGCAGCAAAGCATGCAGGTCCAGCGGTGTTAGAGGTATTTGGTGAGGTCCCATTCGCACCAGTGTCTAAGCCAGAGGCTTGCGCGCTTAATGATGAGCAGAAGAAGCTTTCTTCTGAGTATACAGGAGCCTCAACAGGAATTACTTATGAGTATATCAATGGTGAGGAGAGAAGCTTTACGATTATTGCATTCCCAGTGCCTGAGATTGGTGAGAAGTTTGAGGAAATCTTTGATGAGACAGTAAAGATTAATACACTGGATTATAAGACCTATGAGAGAATGCAGGCGATTATCATTGATACACTTGATAAGGCAAACTACGTAGAGATTAAGGGCATGAAGGGCAATAAGACAGACCTTCGTATTCAGCTGTATCCATTACAGAATCCAGAGAAGGAGACAATTTTTGAGAATTGCGTAGCAGATGTCAATATCCCTGTAGGAGAGGTGTTTACTTCACCTGTTCTTGAGGGGACAGAGGGTAAGCTTCATGTAAGCCGCGTATTCTTAAATGAGTTAGAGTACTTGAATCTGGAAATGGACTTTAAGGACGGTAAGATTGTAGAATATACCTGCACAAACTTTGAAAAGGAAGAGGAGAATAAGGAGTATTTGAAGTCAAATGTACTTTTTAATTACGACTCGCTTCCTATCGGAGAGTTTGCGATTGGTACGAATACGACTGCTTATATGGCGGCTAAGAAGTATGATATTGGAAGCCGTTTGCCGATTCTGATCGCAGAGAAGACAGGACCACACTTTGCAGTAGGTGACACCTGTTATTCAAGAAGCGAAGAAGTGAAGATGTACAATGAGAACGGCAAGGAGATTGTAGCAAAGGATAATTCTGTTTCTATTTTGAGAAAGACAGACCCTTCAAAGGCTTATTTTGGATGTCATACGGATATTACGATTCCTTATGATGAGCTTGGCTCAATTATTGCTTATGATAATGTAGGTAATGCGTACCCGATTATCATCGAGGGAAGATTTGTATTGGAAGGCTGCGAGGAGTTGAACGCACCTTTTGATATGTAATGTGTAAATTTAGCACGAAAAACGAAAGTTTTGAGTTGACGTAATCGGCTGAAATTTGTACACTATAGATGTATTAAGATAGAATTCCTTGTATTATGTCTAAAAGTGGCATGAGAAGGGGATTCTATAGTGAGTTTTATTGATTTTAGGAGGAAATTTATGGCACAGGTTGGTATTGTAATGGGCTCAGATTCAGATATGCCCGTTATGGCTAAGGCAGCTGAGATTTTAGATGAATTAGGAGTATCCTATGAGATGACAATTATTTCTGCTCATAGAGAGCCAGATGTATTCTTTGAGTATGCAAAGAGTGCAGAGAGCAAGGGATTCAAGGTAATTATTGCAGGAGCTGGTATGGCAGCACATTTACCTGGTATGTGTGCGGCAATTTTCCCAATGCCTGTTATTGGAATTCCAATGCATACAACATCACTTGGCGGTAGAGATTCTCTTTATTCTATAGTACAGATGCCATCAGGTATTCCTGTTGCAACTGTTGCAATCAATGGTGGTGCGAATGCGGGCATTCTTGCAGCAAAGATTCTTGCAACATCAGATGCGGCATTATTGGATAAGCTTAAGGCATATTCAGCATCACTTAAGGACCAGGTAGTTGCCAAGGATGCTAGATTACAAGAGGTTGGATATAAGAAGTACATGGAGAAGTAGTACATTCGATTACTTTACGTTGTTTCAAAGAAAATTGCACATCGGTGAATCCGATGTGATGAATGGAGGATAATTATGGATTATAAGAACGCAGGTGTGGATATTGAGGCTGGATATAAGTCAGTAGAGCTTATGAAGAAGCATGTTAAGGAGACTATGAGACCAGAGGTACTTGGTGGTATCGGTGGATTCTCAGGTGCATTCTCTCTTGCTAAGATTAAAGAGATGGAGAATCCTATTCTTTTATCTGGTACAGACGGATGCGGTACAAAGGTTAAGCTTGCTTTCCTGATGGATAAGCATGACACTATCGGTATTGACTGTGTAGCTATGTGTGTAAATGACGTTGCATGTGCAGGTGGAGAGCCATTATTCTTCTTAGACTATATTGCATGTGGTAAGAACTATCCTGAGAAGATTGCAACTATCGTTGCAGGTGTAGCAGAGGGCTGTAAGCAGTCAGGCGCTGCATTGGTAGGTGGTGAGACAGCAGAGCATCCAGGATTAATGCCTGAGGATGAGTATGATTTAGCTGGTTTCGCTGTAGGTGTTGCAGATGAGAAGGATTTGATTACAGGTAAGGACTTAAAGGCTGGAGATGTATTAATCGGTATGGCATCAACAGGTGTTCATAGCAACGGTTTCTCACTTGTAAGAAAGGTATTCGAGATGACAACAGAGAGCTTGAATACATACTATGATGAGTTAGGTAAGACTTTAGGAGAGGCATTACTTGCTCCTACAAGAATTTACGTTAAGGCTCTTAAGAGCATTAAGGATGCAGGCGTTCGCGTAAGAGCGTGTAGCCATATTACAGGCGGCGGTTTCCAGGAGAATGTTCCAAGAATGTTACCAGAAGGTATGCATGCAGTTGTTAAGAAGGATAGCTATGAAGTACCTGCTATTTTCAAGTTAATGCAGAAGAAGGGCAATATCGCAGAGGATATGATGTACAATACTTTCAACATGGGTATTGGTATGATTGTAGCAGTAGACCCTGCTGATGTAGATAAGACAATGGAAGCTATCAAGGCAGCTGGAGATACACCATATGTAATCGGTGAGATTAAGGCTGGCGATAAGGGAGTAACTTTATGCTAAAGATATGTGTATGTGTGTCAGGTGGCGGCACCAATCTTCAGGCGATTATGGATGCCATTGATGCAGGAACCATTACGAATACAAAGATTGTCAGAGTAATCAGTAATAATAAAAATGCTTTTGCCCTTGCGAGAGCAAAGAGTAAGGGAGTAGATGCAGTAGCAGTATCTCCTAAGGATTATGAGACAAGAGATTTATTTAATGAAGCATTGCTTGCAGCTGTTAAGGAGTCAGAGGCTGATTTGATAGTGCTTGCAGGCTTCTTAGTAGTACTTCCTGAGAAGATGATTCAGGAGTACAAGGGTAAGATTATTAACATTCATCCGTCCCTTATTCCATCCTTCTGTGGAACAGGCTATTATGGCTTGAGAGTACACGAGGCTGCTTTGGAGAGAGGCGTTAAGGTAACAGGTGCTACTGTGCATTTTGTAGATGAAGGAACCGATACAGGTCCGATTATCCTGCAGAAGGCAGTTGAGGTATTACCAGGTGATGATGCCAAGACATTACAGCAGAGAGTTATGGAACAGGCAGAGTGGAAGATTTTACCACAGGCAATTAATATGATTGCAAACGGAACAATATAGGAGATATTTACATGAAGGTTTTAATAGTAGGTAGCGGCGGAAGAGAGCACGCGATAGCAACAAGCGTTGCTAAGAGTCCTAGAGTAGACAAGATTTATTGTGCGCCTGGTAATGCAGGTATCGGACAGCTTGCAGAGTGTGTTCCGATTGGTGCGATGGAGTTTGATAAGATTGTAACATTTGCGAAAGAGAATGCAATTGATTTAACAATCGTAGGAATGGATGACCCGTTAGTAGGCGGTTTGGTTGATGAATTAGAGAAGGAAGGCTTAAGAGCATTCGGACCAAGAAAGAATGCAGCTATCTTGGAAGGTTCCAAGGCATTTTCTAAGGATTTGATGAAGAAGTATAACATCCCTACAGCAGCGTATGAGAATTTTGATAATCCTGATGAAGCACTTGCTTATCTGGAGACAGCAACATTCCCAATCGTACTAAAGGCAGACGGATTAGCACTCGGTAAGGGTGTATTAATCTGTAATACCTTAGAGGAAGCAAAGGAAGGCGTTAAGTCCATTATGATGGACAAGGCATTTGGAACTGCAGGTAACCGTATGGTAATCGAGGAGTTCATGACTGGTAGAGAGGTATCTGTATTATCCTATGTAGATGGTAAGACAATTAAGACTATGACATCCGCACAGGACCATAAGAGAGCTATGGATGGCGACCAGGGCTTGAATACAGGTGGTATGGGAACATTCTCGCCTAGCCCATTCTATACAGCTGAGGTAGATGAGTTCTGCAAGAAGTACATCTATCAGGCAACAGTAGATGCGATGGCGGCAGAGGGTAGAGAGTTCAAGGGTATTATTTTCTTTGGATTAATGCTGACACCAAACGGTCCTAGAGTATTAGAGTATAATGCAAGATTCGGTGACCCAGAGGCACAGGTTGTTTTACCTCGTATGAAGAATGATATTATTGAGGTATTAGAGGCTTGTATCGATGGAAAGCTTGATGAAGTAGATTTACAGTTTGAAGACAATGCAGCAGTTTGTGTTGTGCTTGCTTCAGACGGATATCCTGTAAAGTATGACAAGGGTCTTGAAATCAGAGGTCTTGAGAACTTTACAGATAAGGATGGCTACTATTGCTTCCATGCAGGCACAAAGCTTGATGGTGATAAGATAGTAACCAATGGAGGTAGAGTTCTTGGAGTAACTGCTAAGGGAGCAACCTTACAGGAAGCAAGAGCAAATGCATATGCAGCAACAGAATGGGTAGACTTTGACAATAAATATATGCGTCACGACATTGGTAAGGCAATTGATGAAGCCTAGGCTAAGAATCCGTATTTAGGGGTTGTGAGTTATATTTAGGGGAAACATAGGAGAAGTAGAATATGAATAATTACAGAGTACAGACAGCAAACAAAGGCAGCAAGTGTAGAAGACTAATCACAAGTATAGCAGCCGCAATTATTTTTATCGTAGTATTAGGAATCGGAACAGTAAGTTATGCGTTTCCAGAGACTGCAGCAACAGTAACAGCAACAAGCGCCAACATCAGAGCAGCAGCAGATCCAAGCAGTGCAATTCTTGCAAGTGTGAAGCAGGGAGATGTGGTATCTGTTTTTGGAGAGGCGACAGGCACGGATGGAATCAAATGGTATCATATGCATGTAGATGCTGATACACAGGGATATATCCGTTCAGACCTTGTAAGTTTAGGTCAGGGTTCGTTAACAACTAACACTACAACTACAACGCCTACTACAACCACTACAACTACAACCACTAATCTGCCTGAGACACAGGTAACACCTGTTGAGACAAAGCAGGCAACTGTAGAAACTAATAATGTTAGAATCCGTAAGGGCGCTTCTACAGAGTACGGCATCGTAGCAACTGCAAACAGAGGCATGATAGTGAATGTAACAGGTGAGGCAGCTGGTACAGATGGTAAGACATGGTATCAGGTATCCTTTACTTATGATGGTAAGGAGATTACTGGTTTTATTCGTTCAGATTTAGTGACTTTTGAGTCATTACCAGCAGATACTACTACAAGCCAGATTGATGGAACTACAGTGCCAGAACAGCAGCCAGAGGCTGAGACTACTGTAGAGCCAGAGACTGAGCCTGAGACAACGGAGCAGGAACCAGAAGAGGAAGAGCCTGTCAATGTGGTTACATTGATGAATACAGATAAAGAGCCATATATACCTGGTGGATTCGTAAAGACTGTTCTTGGCTGGCAGGATCAGGAGATTAATGCTTATAGAAATGGTGCTTTCTATATCTTTTATGCCAATAGAAATGGTGAAGAGGGTTGGTATCTTTATGACTCAGAGAATGGCACATATATGAGATATGTGTATGAGACAGCAACTGCTACAATTCCAGAGGAAAAGACTACAGGAATGGCTCCTGTTATCATTCTTGCAATTGTAATTGTTGTATTGATTGCAGTAATTGCAGTAATGTTCTTGAAGCTTAGAGAATATACAGGCGATTATGATTATGATGAAGACGACGAAGACGATGAT